>JBCCCJ010001119.1:0-2799 GCA_039033615.1 Bacteroidota bacterium | reverse complement strand
CTTTATCAGTTATGCTGTTTGTTTGGCATTTCATCCATCTTTGCCCAAACCTCTCCGGGTTTCAGTTACCAAGCCGTCGCTCGCGATGTCGGTGGCTTTCTCGTTGCCAATGGTAGCGTCAATGTTGGATTTGACTTTTATGAAGGCATTCCGGGCAGTGCAGTGCCTCTATGGGATACCACCTATATCGGGGTTGCAACCAATCAGTTTGGTCTATTTTCCTTAACCGTAGGCAAAGACAATCTCGGATTCAATCAAATCAACTGGACCAGCGAATCTCATTTTGTGGTCGTATCTCTGGCGGGAGCTCCGGTAGATACCATGGCGATGGCTTCGGTTCCATATAGTGCAATCAGTCGGAAGGCGATTGACATGACCCTTTCAGAACTACAAGATGTGAGCGACTTCGCAGCCAACAGTGGACAGGTCCTTAGTTGGAATGGCAATGAATGGGAACCCACCAATATTCCGCCGGATGGAGACTCCAATCCCTCAAACGAACTCCAGAGCCTGAGTTTGGGGGGAAATACGCTCAGTATCTCCAGTGGAAACTCTGTGAGCCTATCGAATTTCGTCTCTCCCTGGAATACAAGTGGATCAAGTGTGTACTACAGCGGAGGAGATGTAGGAATCGGAACTAGCAATCCGGGCCCGCGCTTGGATGTACGCGGCGATATAGATTTACGCTCGGTTTTGCGTGGACGCACCAGTGGGGGGAGCCTGCGGTATTACTTCACCATCCTTGGCTCAGGAGAAGGCTATGGAGAGACCTTTGGGCCAAATGGCAACCAAAATATTCGATTTACTACCCTCGCTGGAAATCATGATCGTGGATATCTCGGTGTGTGTGACCCCAATGGAAATCTCCAAGCCGGCATGTATGTAGATGCCAATGGAAATGGAATCTTATTCAAAGACATTGACAACTTTCGGATGGATCACCCCGAAGATCCGGAGAAAGAAATCTGGTACGCTGCTATGGAAGGACCAGAAGCAGGAGCCTATGAGCGTGGGACGGCTACTCTTCAACAGGGGGAAGTCTTTGTCCCATTTTCCGATCACTTCCAATTGGTCGTGAATCCCTCTACCATGACCATTACGTTGACGCCCTTAGATGCTTCTTCCAAAGGCATGGCGGTTGTAGAAAAAACAGCTAGTGGTTTTCGGGTGAAAGAACTCTTCGAGGGCGCAGGAAACTATTCATTTGATTGGGAAGTCAAAGCGGTTCGAGCTGGATTTGAAGACTATCGCGTGATCCGAGACAAAGCGGAAAGCCTGCCCAGCACCTTACCTGTAGATGAACGATGATCTTCCTTTTTCCAACCAACTTGTCATGAACATCTTACGATTGATTTTCTGTGTGAGTACAGCGATATTCAGCGTATGCTCACTTCCTGCCCAAAGCCTCGACCGTATGGTCTGGAGTACTGCTGGAGGGTTGGGGATGAACACAAGCGGCCAACTATCTCATACCATGGGGCAGATTTGGACCCATACAACCGAGGAAAGCGGCAAAACCTTTCTTACTCAAGGGTTTCAACAGCCCGGTTTGACCGGACCACCTACCGCGGTAGAAACCAATCTTGGCTCTTCTCTCCATATCTTTCCCAATCCCATTCGCGCAGGAGAAACCTTGACGATCTCTATCTCACCATCCATTCCAGTCTCGGGAACCGTCATCCTGTACAACCTCTTGGGAAAACGCTGTGCAGAATGGGAAACCACGGAATCTGCGAATCATCCCCTGCCGACCCACCTCCAAATTCCGCTGGATATTACTACTGGTGTCTATTGGCTGCATTGGAAGCACCCTGACGGGCAGTACAGCATTCCCCTCCGCATCAATTAAGCTCTCATGCCCCACCTCCACCAATCTCCCTCCCACACCCAAAGCCGCGCCTCCGCTGAGCAGCAAGGGGAGCAAGAGCAGCAAGCCCGTTCCAGTTTGGAAGGGGCTTCTTTGCCACCGCCCCCCTTGCAACTGAATGCTTCCCCCATTCAGCGAAATTGTGGCGCAAACATGAGTTGTTCCGAAGAGGATCCCATCATGAGCCTGCCGCCTCCTTTGATGAGTGAAGGGGAGGAAGTTCGGCCTTCTCATCACACCAAAAAGCGAAGTAGCCCACATGCCAGCATCTCTTCTCCCAATGGAACCTCACTCAAAGGGAAAGCAGGTCTAGGGCGGAAGAAGGAAGGGAAAAACGGTTCTTTGGTAGACATGATGTCTGGAGAGCTCGAAGCAGGTTTGATGGGAGAGGGAGAACTTTGGGAGCGAAAAGCAGGGATCAAAGGGGCCGCTCGCATGTTTGAAGGCAGTACAGGGAATAAAGGGTCAACGAATGTTGATGGAAAAGTAGTTGGGGCAGAAATAGAACGATCGGTGGGCTTGCATGGGATCAAAAACAAGGGGAGTGTAAGCTTGATAGAAGGAGGGATGACCTTGGGTAACTCAGATGAAAAGAGCGACCAGGATCTACAAACTCGTCTTTCCGCAGGAATTGGGGCTGAGTTAGGGGCAGATATCTCGTGGGATCCAGATCATGGTCAGAAGTCCAGAAACTTTCGGGCGGAATTGGCTATCCCGGCTTTCTCTGCTGGATTGGGAAGATCTGACAAAGACCAGGACGGAACTCCTGAATACCATTCCAAGTTGGGAATTGGGCCTTTTGGCGTAGAAATTAGCTCAGAAGATCCCGTCGGTGATTCTCCACTGGGAAATCTAGCCAAAAGTTTGGGATTGGTTGATCGAGATAGGAACCAAACCAGTGCGCTTTGGAACCGATTCTTGAGAAAGCGATG
>JBCCCJ010001118.1:0-2804 GCA_039033615.1 Bacteroidota bacterium | reverse complement strand
TTTGACATCTACGAGCTTTGTCCTTCTAGGTCCGCATTAAAAATAGACCGATCTTCAACGGGATAGCACCAATGTCGTGACGGATACATTACCAAGTCGCAGTCCGCATTAAAAATGGACCGCTCTCCAACCGTACTGGCAGGATGTTCGCAGCACCACTTTGTCGCAGTCCGCATTAAAAATGGACCGCTCTTCGACGGCCCAGGGCTTCAGCCTTGGCCGGAAAACTGGTCGCAGTCCGCATTAAAAATGGACCGCTCTTCGACAACGCCTCTGGCGGCACCGGAATTTTTGTTTTGATGTCGCAGTCCGCATTAAAAATGGACCGCTCTTCGACTAGCAGTACAACGAATGTGTATATCATCGATAGTTCCCGAGTGTCGCAGTCCGCATTAAAAATGGACCGCTCTTCGACATGGCCGTGAGGTCAAGAAGGCAGAAAAGGATTTAGGTCGCAGTCCGCATTAAAAATGGACCGCTCTTCGACCCCCTCTTCCCTTCAATTCTCTGACAATCAATTTGTTGGCTGAAATAATTGGCACAGGAAGTTTCGGGAAAAGCTGCATCGGACTAAAAGTACGCCTTTTTTGAGGTCTACAAAAATAAAGTTGATTTTTTCCCCAATAGCAAATCTAGGTCCACAACTTGTTCCCCTATCCATTCCATGTCTGCCAATTCTCGGTCCAGAATCCGGAGAATCATGACCTTGTCTCCTTGTCTGTCAGCTTGCTGGATCTTGCTTTGTAAAAATGCCCTGAGTTTGTGCAATACCCCCTCCCGCAGGGGGCCAACAAAGACCGAATATTGAAGCCGCTCCAGACCATCTGCCAGCAGGCGGTCGGCGACTTTTTTGGGTGCATATCCCTTATGAGGGTTCCAACCCCTCATAAGGGATGCTGTCATCAAACAAGAGCAGCCCGCTCATACGTCAAAGATCCGAAGGCTGGAGAAGGGGTGGATCGCCTTCGGGACGCCCATCCACAGATGTCATCCTGACGCAGGAAGGATCTCATGTGGCTTTGTGGCCCAGCCAAATGGCCCGCTGAGATCTTTCGCTCGACGCTCAAGATGACAAGAGAATCGTTGTACCCTTTCCCGCACTGCCCCGTTTTCCCTCCTCCCGTAACCGGGATCTTCGACAATCGGAAAACGACCCGCTTTTCGGGGAAAAGAAGCCGCCAATCTTAGATTGTCATGTCGACGTAGGAGACATCTCATGTATTTCCCCGCTTTGCTAAGAAGCCTCATGAGATCTTTCGCTCGACGCTACTACTTAAGACAATTGCTGATTGGGGTGAGTTCAGTACTAGCAAGCGAATCGCCACATCACCTGCGCGGCCTGGAAGTCCGCGCTACAACTTGCCCCCGGCAACGCCCCTCTCTTGTAAGAGAGGGGTTGGGGTGAGTTCATCAGCTTCCTGCAACCCGCTCACAGACCCCAAAGCCATGCGACACCGCCCGGCCCAGGGCGACACTTGGCGGCAGATCGAGATTGGTTTGAAAAATCAGGTTGAAGGCCAGGCGCTGGGTGCCGTGGGTGCGCACGGTCTTGGTGTCCCGCAGGTTCATCAATTGCGCTTCGATGCGTTCTTCGACGAAGACTCCTGCGACCTTGGCGATGTTGAGCAGGTTGCCGGTCAGGATGCGCTCGATCAGCTGGATGCGGGCGATCAGGTGTTCGGCCTGCTGCCATTCGCGGTAGTTCTCCCCATTGAAGGGCTGGTAATCCATCAAGCGATAGAGCCGCTTTTTCGGCAGCAAGCGCAATTGATGGCTGCCTTCCCGCAATTGCTCGATCAGCAGGGGGCGCTTTCGTCCGCCGATGAGGATCTGGTCTTCTTTTTCCATCAGCCAGCGCCGCAGGGCAGGTACGCCTTCGCCGATGGCCCAGATGACGGCCTTGCCATCGCGCACCCGATACTGGATTCTCGGATAGCGATACACAAATTGGTCTTTGAGGGTTACCGGAGGGGCTTCTTCCGGCTCGGTGGAGGGCCCTTCCGCCACGGGCTGGGGCGCTGGCACCACCTCGGTGCGGGCGTGGTTGTGAAAGAGATCCTGCTCCCAGCCCGCAGCTTCGGCTACCGCACCGCGAAAGGCAGGGATCTGTCCCGGCCGCAGTGGCAGGGAAAATTGGGTGTATAAGGTGGAAATGGGAGTCATTGTGGATGAGTTGAAGTGAGAAATGGGATGTGGGAATTGATTGGATCAATCATCATAGCCCCCAAATCCGAAGCGGGGCGCAATTTTCTTTTTGGGATTCCCTGCATCCTTTACCTTGGCTTTGATGCGACGACCGACCTCAATTTTCTGACTGGTACCATAGGGGATCTGTCCCTGGGTGAGCTGGCCTTCGTAGAGGTACTCAAAGGTGATTTTTCGATTTTGATTGCCGACTACCTTGCCGAGAATGTGCCCACCTTGTCGGGCCGCGCGATTCAAATCTTTGAATTGGTAGTCTTTGGGACCTGGAGGTGGCGGAGGGGGAATCTGTGAGGTCGTTTGCTGGCGAGTGGCAACAGGATCTACAGTTATGGTGGGATTGGTCGGATGACTCGCTACCTGATCTACCGCTGTCTTGGGATGCTCTTTCGTCACAAATTGCCCATAACCGACGGCAGTTTTGGCACCCATGCCGAAGGCCAAAATGATGTTCTGGATGAGGTCCAGCTTTTTCATCGGGTTGATTCCCAGTCGAGGGTTGTTGTGCAACTGAAAGAGGAAGCAGAACTTCACCCCAGCCCGTACCTTGAGAAAAGCAATGGGAATCGGAGATTTGAAAGGTCCATTCACCGGATCACCGG
>JBCCCJ010001117.1:0-2804 GCA_039033615.1 Bacteroidota bacterium | reverse complement strand
TTCGGAGGTCAGGTGCACCATGCTGTCCTCATTGGGGGGATAGGAATGGCGAAGCGAGCTATCTACATGCGTAGAATCGACAATGATGTTATGAGGACCAATGGGGGTCTCGGACAGGCTCGCGTTTTGGGTGCCGAAATATACCGCGACTGCCAAAAAGGCCATTGCTGCTACCGCTTGCCAGGCAGGAACCGGATACTTGAGGGTATGCAAAACCTTTCCTCCGAGTCCGCGAGACTTTTTCTGGGCAAGGCGATTTCGCAGTTGAGTCTGAAGGGCTGAATTGGGCTTCAGATCCAGAGGCGCTTCCTGAAAATAGGCCTTAGCAGCTTGGGCCACTTTGCGCAGTTCCGCATACTCCCGCTGCGACATCTCCGTAAGGATGAGGCTCCGCTCTTCCAGGCTGAGATCTTCGAAAGGGAATTCGAGCAAATCTTCCACTTGGGGCTCCAGTAATGGACGGGTAGGTTTCATATTCCGTTTTCTTTTGGGTCAAATGCATGTAGATGACCAGCCAATTTCCGCAAAGCGTAAAAAATCCTTGATTTGACGGTGCCTTCTGTACACTGCATGATTTCACTGATTTCCTTGATCGACAACTCCTCTTGGTAGCGGAGCACAAACGTCTCCCGATGGATCTCACTGAGCTTGGGCAGCGCTTGTCCCAATTCTTCGCCAAAGCTTTGCCAGTGTAAGGCCTCCTCTGAGCTGGGAACGCTGACTTTTAGTTGGCTCATATCCCCCGGACGGCTCATGATCTTGCGGACTTCCCGGCTGCGATATTCATTCTTCACCATGTTGGAGGCGATGGCAAAAATCCAGGTCGAAAAGCGTCTTTTGGGATCGAAGAGGTGAGGTTTGTCCACCAGTTTCAGGAACAACTCCTGTAGCATGTCCTGCGCTTTTTCCTCCTCCCGGTTTAGCATCCGATAGAAATAATGCAACATCTTCCGGTTGTAGCGCTCATATAGCTGGTCGAACGCCTGGGTATTCCCCGTCGCTACCGCTTGCATGAGTTCTTCATCAGAACTGCTGTCAGAAATATCAGATGAGGTGCTAAACCAACGCATGCAACAGAGAATGGATCAAATCTGCAGAGAGACAACTCCTGAGCAACCAGCAACAGGTGCCCAGCAGGGGATGATACCCCTCGATAAGGGATAGGTTCATTCTGGAGAGAATGTTTTTGATTTTTTTCCGCGAGCCTATTCTTCTATGTCCTCGACTTCGCCTTTTCCTTTTTTCCTCCGGGGCAGAGGATGAGATTTCAGGACATTGGCGGTAAGCTCCGAATGCATGCTCCGGTTGCGGTACACATCCATGATCAAATAGACAGACTGCCGGAAGCTGCCCAGCTCTGCCACGCCTTTTCCTGCAATGTCGTAGGCTACCCCATGGTCAGGAGAGGTCCGGACAAAGGGCATCCCTGCCGTGAAATTGACTCCGCTATAACTGGAGAGCATTTTGAAGGGAATCAAGCCCTGATCGTGGTACATCGCCAGGGTCCCATCGAATTTGCGGTAGGTGCCCGCTCCGAAATAGCCATCCGCAGGGAATGGCCCCACTGCAAGAATCCCTTTGTTGCGCAGTTCGGTGATTGCTGGTTGAATGATGGTTTGATCCTCTTCCCCAATCAGGCCCTTGTCCCCCGCGTGCGGATTCAGGCCCATGATGGCGATTTTCGGTCGATCAATGCCAAAATCCACTTTGAGACATTCGTATAGCAACTTTGCCTTGCGAATGATTTGCTCCTTGCTGATGTTCTGAGCGATTTGCCCGACGGGGACATGGTTGGTAACCAAACCTACCCGCAAAGTATCAGAAGCCATCAACATGAGGTTCTCCTCCACATTGAAAGCCTTGGCCAATAGCTCTGTGTGGCCAATGAAATCGGGATCGGTTTCCTGAAAGGTAGCCTTGTCCACCGGCATGGTGATCAGACCATGTAGCAACTGATGTTGGGCGTCTTCGACGGCTCGAAGCAGCGATTGCTGGGCCGCTTTGCCTCCTTCTTTGGTGGCATGACCGATTTCTACCCGCTCCAAGCCCTCATGACACTCAATGAGGTTGATTTTGTTGTGATGGGCTTGCGTAGGGGTCTGGATGGAAACGTAGTGGAATTTCCCCACATCGAGAACCTTGCGGTAGATGTTGAGGACTTTGGAGGAACCATACACAATGGGAATGAACATATCCCGAAATCGGTTGTCTGCCAATCCACGAATGGCCACTTCCGGGCCTATGCCGTTGACATCTCCGAGGGTGATGCCAACTGTCAACTTATCTGCTCTGTTCATAATGACGTTCTAAAAACTCTATCAGGAGTCTTACCCCTGCACCGGTGCCGTTCTTGCCACGATAGCTGTCAGCACCTGGCAGCCACGCACTGCCGGCAATGTCCAGGTGCACCCAGGGGTAATCCGTAAAATGTTCCAAAAATTTTCCAGCCGTAATGGCTCCGGCCCAGCGGCCGCCAATGTTCTTGATGTCAGCGATATCGCTCCGCAATTGTTCGCCGTATTCCTTCCACAGCGGAAACTCCACCAGTCGCTCATAGACTTGCTCCCCCGCTTGTTTCAGGGCTGAGGCGACTTGCTCCCCTGCTGTCTGCATGAGAGAAATGCCTTCATGCCCCACGGCTACTACCGAGGCCCCGGTCAGGGTCGCCAGGTCAACGACGAGAGCGGGTTCATAGCGCTTAGCAAAATGCAAGGCATCGGCCAGCAGCATGCGCCCTTCTGCATCGGTGTTCAGCACTTCCACGGTGCTGCCACTCATCATCTGAATGACATCTCCAGGAACGT
>JBCCCJ010001116.1:0-2805 GCA_039033615.1 Bacteroidota bacterium | reverse complement strand
TCTTCCCATTCTGCTTTCCCTATTTCCGCAATTCTTCTTTCAATGCGGCATAAAGAAGGGGTAAGAGAAATTTGAATATCCGAAAGGAATCCATATCTTTCTCTCCCTGCCTATTCCCCCGGTAGGTTAGTCGTGCCATTTTCTCCTTTGCACACAAAGGGAGATCTCTCTTCTCACTATTCTAATCTACCTAGTTATGCGTTTTCGTGTAATTCTGCTCTCATTCCTATTGCTAGGAATGGCATTCTCCAATTCTTCTTTGTTGGCTCAAAACTTTCCCGGATTGACCTATCAAGCTGTTGCCCGGGACGCTTCAGGACTCTTGATCAAGAATCAAGCGGTTAATTTGACGGTTGAAATTTTTCAGGGAGACCCCAATGCTGGCGGGGTTCCGGTCTATGAAGCAACTTTTCCCAATACCCCCACCAATGAATTTGGCCTGATCAATCTGGTCATAGGGGAAGATGATGCCGCTTTTGGCCAAATTCAGTGGGAAAATGGCCCCCACTATGCAACCATCGACTTAAATGGTGTCGAAGTAGATCTCATGCGTTTCAGCACGATTCCCTACAGTGAGCGAAGCAAGAAAGCTACCGAGATGACCCTTGCTGATCTGATGGATGTAGAAGGCATCCCGATGATGGGAGATCAATTGGTATGGGATGGAAATGAATGGACCCCTTCCGCTCCGGTTGCTGATCCAGATGCCGATCCCACGAACGAACTTCAGGATCTTAGCCTAAATGGAGATTCTTTGTCAATTTCAGGCGGAAATACCGTCGCTTTACCAACTCAGCCACCGTACATAGGCGGCACTGGTATCGCGGTTACTGGTCAAATCATCATCAATACCCAACCAGATCAGGTGGTCTCTTTGACCGGAAATGGGGCTACCACCGTTGGCGGCACCTATCCAGCTTTTACCATCACCTCTGCCGATTCGGTAAATGACGCGGACGCAGATCCCGCCAACGAAATTCAGACCCTGTCCCAATCCGGCAACACCATCACCTTGTCCAATGGCGGTGGCTCTTTTGTAGATCAGGTAAACGACGCTGATGCAAGTTCTACCAACGAATTGCAAAACTTGTCCCTCAGCGGTAGCTTATTGTCCTTGACCAATGGCGGTTCCGTGAGTTTGGCCAATTTCCTCTCCCCTTGGGTATCTAGTGGTTCCAATTTGTACCGGAGCATAGGCTCCGTAGGCATTGGCACGACCTCTCCTACCCATCGACTGCATCTGGCTGGGACCAATCAAACCCTTCGCTTGACTGGAACTTTCGGTGGTGGATTGGGCTATGGGGGGAAAGTGAATTTTGGCGATGGAAATTTTGTCTATATCGATGAACCTTCCGATGACAATATGCGGATTCATGCCAGCACTGTCGATCTCGATGGGACCGTTACTACCAATGGATTTGTCGTGGGCAACAACCTCTGGCTACTGAGCAGTGCTGCAGGAGGGGGAGGATTCTTTGAAACAGACGGACCAAATGGGAACCAAAATTTTGTTTTATCCTCCCTTTCGGGTAACAATAACCATGGATTTGCAGCAGTACGTGATGCGGGAGGCACCTCACAAGCAGGGATGTACGTTGATGGCGGAGGACAGGGCATCGTCTTTGGCGACGTGAAAAGTTTCCGAATGGAGCATCCTCAACAAGCCAGCAAAGAAATCTGGTACGCTTCTTTGGAAGGACCAGAGGCCGGAGCATACGAGCGTGGAACCGGGCAATTGGTCAATGGGGAAGCCTTCATTCCGTTTACCGACCATTTTTCGGTCGTCGTGAATCCGGCGACCTTGACGGTGAGTCTCACGCCTCTTGACGCCAATTCTGAAGGAATGGCTGTGATCGAAAAAACCAGTCAGGGGTTCCGAGTGAAAGAATTGCATCAGGGTACTGGCAACTATGCCTTTGATTGGGAAGTCAAAGGAGTTCGTATGGGATATGAAGATTTCAAAGTCGTTCGAGAGGCCACTATGCTAGAGAACGCTCCCGAAGCTCCTGTTTCTCTCACCACCGATAAATCCACTACCGATGAATAAGACCCTCCCTTTCGTAGGCATATGGCTATTGCTCAGTATCGGACTCCTCTCGGCTCAATCTCTGGAGCGAGTGGCGGTGAGTAGCGGGGGCAATTATGGGGCTGGCTCGTCTGGCAGCCTCAGCTACACTTTCGGCCAAACCTGGATCAATACCGCTGAAAATCCAGGCGGGACTCCGAGCATTCTCACCCAGGGATTCCAACAGCTGACTCAACCAGAGTTGATCAATGTTAGCATCCGGGCCCAATCCATGATGGGGATGTCCATGCGACTGTTTCCCAACCCAGCCGTCGAGACTACTCAGTTGGAATTGACTTCTGACAAGATCCGCACGGTGGACTATACCGTGTTTGACATGAGAGGCCGTAAGGTGCTGACTTCTACTGAGGCTATTCACCTGAGAGCCGGAGCAACTGAAACCCTTCCCATTTCCCTTGCAGGCTTGAGTGAAGGCACCTATACCTTGCTTCTCCGCAACTTGTACGCACCAGAGCAGGCGACCATTCGCTTTCAGAGACGCTAACCCCCTTTATATGTTGCTTCCGCTTCCTGTTTTCAGGTCGCGGGAGTTTTTTTGTCCGTACGTTTCGCTAGATCTCACGGAACTCGCAGCACCAAAGCACATGGCTGCAATAAAAAAGAGAGAGAAACGCGGATTGGACCAAGCTGACTCAATTTTCCAACGGACATAGACAATCCCTAGGGCAATTGCATCAGCTTTTCAAAATATCCATTAAGTAATCTTTATTGAGTGAAGC
>JBCCCJ010001115.1:0-2806 GCA_039033615.1 Bacteroidota bacterium | reverse complement strand
TTTATGCCAACATCACCCGCAAATCTGTGACATGTGCCGTACCCCCCAGACTGCGCCTGCCGCTTTGCGAAGTCTATGGGCATCGGAGGGGGACACACAACCTTGCTCAGGCTTAGTCGTTCCCTTCCTGTCAACACAACTGCTCGGAGAGATCGGAGCAGGAAGGAAATCACCAGCAATCAGGCCATTTGGAGGTTGCTTGCTGGGGTTCCAGTGGATAATTTTCGCCAAGTCGCGTAGGAAACCAGCACCAGTATCAAAGCAATGACCGCGCCTATGCTTAGCTCGATGGAATCTCCCACGGCGATGTGCGAATAAACTGCGCCGAGAAAGTACCAAAACAGTCCTACGTAGGCAGATTGCTTCAGGGGACGGAAGGCGGGGACCAGCAGGACCACCACGGCGAGCAATTTGGCGATTCCGAAGAATGGCAGGAAGTGAACCGGGAACCCCTGCTGCTGAATGCTGGCCCGCATTGGCTCGATCATGAAGATATCTGCGAAGCTGCCGAGGCCGATCAATAGAATGATCAGACTCATGACAATCCAGTAGAGAATGGTGAACTTTTTCATTGTTTTACCTTGTTTGAGTAAGAATGCAAGGCAAAACTAGGGCATAGCACTTACCAAAAGTAAACGGTTACCTAAAGGTAAGCAGTTACGTAAAGGTAAGTTCTGTAAATTGAGCTCATGAATACAGATTCTCCTCCCTCTCCGCTCAAGCCGGAACATGCCAAACAGTGCACCCGTTCCCTGCTTCCAGTAAAAGATGTGCTGGAATTGACTGCCGGGAAATGGCGGCTCCACATCATCATGGTGCTCATGTGTGTTGGAGAAATGCGCTTCAATGAATTGCAGAGCCATCTCCCCGGAATATCCGGCAAGGTCTTGTCCAAAGACCTCAAGGATCTGGAAATGAACAAATTGATCAAGCGAGAAGTCTTCGAGACCTATCCGATCACGGTCAAATATTCCCTCACCGAATACGGAAAAACCCTGGAACCGGTCGTAGAAGCCATGAGACAATGGGGCCTGAAGCACCGCAAAGAGATCATGAAGGAGGGATAGGCCTCGGTTCCCTTCGGTACGTACGCCTGCTTCCTTTCTATAGGTCATCTTGCTACCAACCTGCGAATCACTCTGCGCTTCGTTTTTGTGAGAGTTGGTTCGACGGGCTCACCACAAGTTTCCTTCCAACCGCTGGCTTTTGCCAGGTAGAAGATCATCTGCTTGTCGCCGGAGGCGAGCGAGAGGGATGGAGAAGGTGCGACTGAAAGGAGCAGCCCGCAACGCAGTGGAGGGCCGGAGCGAACGCGGAGCCTGGAACAGCCCGACCCCTGCCAGGCCTGATGGCCTGACAGGGGACTCGCCCATATCCAAAACCCTCTCCTGATTGGGCAATTGCTGAGACCACATTAGGCAATTTCCGGGGAATTTCAGACCTTCGTCTTTCTGATTTTTTCACCCATCTTTTCAGTCAATATCCTATGGAGGGGCAGGAACAACATCTGGAAGTTGCGCGATTGCAACAACTCCTCAGTCATCAGCTGGAACTCCCACTGAGTCAGCTGATTTTCAACTATACCCAGGAAGAGGAAGGGGTCAAACTCGATGTGATCACCATCAATCCGAAGCATGATGAGTCGTTTCTCTTTCATTCTTCGATAGGCGCTGACAAAATCACCGTCCTCAATACGATGGTGGATTATGCGGCCAAGACCTATCGCCGCAAGCAATCTTACACGGTGCAGTGGAGTCAGCGGGGTTCGGGAGAGCTACATACCTCCTACTTCCGAGCGCGGGACATGTTTGAGGTGCTGGAAAAGTTCTTCCACGGCCGGAATCAGCATGAGTACGTGGTGTTTGCGCTCACCATGAATCCGGTGGCGTAATTCTTAGAGGCCGTTTCCTTCTCGCTTATTGCTTTTCGAAGCGCAGGCTGTCTCCATTGGCAGCGCGGAGCCAATATTGGCCGGGGACGAGATCCGACAAGTCCAATTCTCCTTGCTGACTCAGCCGAAGATTGTCCTGGATCATGCGCCCTTGCAGGTCATAAATGGCGGCTTCGATGGTTCCTAGCTGAACGACTTCAAAGCGGAGGCGATCTTGTACTGGATTGGGAAAAATGCGCAACTGCAAGTGGCTGTCAGCTTCTAGGTAAGCAGCAACTCGCTCTTGCAGGAGCAGTCGGTCCGTTCCCTGAAATACCCCAAAGAACACATCTGTGGCTCCATTGCCGTCAAAATCTGCGGTGTCCAGCGCAATCCCGGTATTCATCACAAAAAACGGGAAGGTCGAATCACTGAATTGGAAAGTCCCAGGTTGCGCGGGATCATTGAGATAGGTGGCGTGATTTTGGCCGCCGTCTCCGTGGGTCACCACCAAATCCACCAGGCTATCTGCATTCAGGTGCATGAAGACGCCATCCAAGGTCTGGGAATGAACATGAGGGAACTGAGTAGGGGTGGCATTGGTAAAGTTGGCAGCCCCATCATTGAGGAAAAGCAAATCCTGCGGATTGCGAATGGGATTCCAGCCTACGTTACACAAAAACAGGTCGATGTCGCCATCTGCATCGACGTCCCCGGTGAGGATTTTGCGGGTCTCGGTATTGTTGATGGCGTCGGGCAGGCGAGAATTGTCCAGGGCGTAGCGACCATTTTGGTACAGATACAGGTTGGAAATGCCCTGATCGCAGCCTTCGATGATTTCTGGATTTCCATCCCCATTCAAATCGGCCAATTTTAAATCTTGGGTCCAGTCAGTATTGCTGGGCCAAATTCCAGAAGTGTCCGGGCGAAAACTAC
>JBCCCJ010001114.1:0-2807 GCA_039033615.1 Bacteroidota bacterium | reverse complement strand
GGGTAGGGGAGCAATTGTGAGGAGTCCTATGTGTAAATGAGAAATACGACAAACCAAAAATGTCAGCCTATCTTTTTTGCCAATTTGACCAATTCTGTCGGTTATCGGCTATGATAAGGATCTGGTTTTGACCTCCTCCAAAGTCAAGACTTTGCTGGTTCCATTTGTTACCGCATTCTGCCGATTCTTGGCGACTACCAGCATTTGCTCCTCACGTAATGCTTCCGTGATAAAGGCAATCAACGCTAGCTTTTCATCTGGTGAAAGGCTTAAGATTTTTTGCTGTAATTCACTCATGTAAGGAAAATACGCATTATCTCACTGAATCAGCCATTTTTCACTGCCGATCCACTGCCCATTTTTCCTGAGCTGGAGGAGATACACCCCTGGGGAAAGCGAGAATTCTCCTTGCCAGGTAGTGCCTTGGGAAAGGATTTCGGGGGCGAGTTGGTGGCCTTGTAAAGTACTGTGTTGGTGTTCCCAACGCTCTGCGGGGCTTTGGCGGGGAAATTCTACCTGCAACTGCCCCTCACTCGGAGAAGGAAAAATCTTCCATTCAGGAGCGTAACGATCCTCGATGCTTACCGGCAGGCAGTTCGCGCCCATGAGGATGCCTCGCTGACAAAAATAGTCCCGGATCACTTCCGTATGAGCGCCATCATAGAGATTGCTATCCGCATCAATGATGAGATTGGCACCGTCTATCAACGTCATGCCAGGGAATAGCGCATACATTTGCTCCAATTGAATCCGATCGGTCACTTCTGCTCCGATGGACAGGCGAATTTGCATCATGGTAGCAGCCCAGATTTCCCCGTAGGTATAAATGCTGGTACTGTTGGGGGGATAGGTCAGTTCGCTGATGCCATCCCGACCGGGCCAGAATTCATTGTGGCCGTCCCAACTGAAGAGATTGTACCACTTCCAGGGGCTTTGATCGTAAGAATAGGCAGCAGCAAAATAATCCCCCAAGCCTTCATCGAGGCCTTTGCGTTCCTGACCAGAGCGGGTATCTGGGGCGGCAGCATAAGAGAGCGCATGCCCGTACTCATGGATGATCACATCGGCATCTTCCCCGTCATCTACCCCTCCGTCGCCAAAGAGGATGTAGGGATTGCCATTGTTGATCACAAAGACCGATTGATCCAGGTCGGATTTTCCGTGGGGATCGGTCCGAAAAGGCCCGTTTTGCAAATTCAGAAAGCCGATCGATTGGATATACCGCTGGTAGGAATCCATGTGAAAGTAGACCATCACATCTTCAAAGCCATCGTCTTCTCGGGTGAAGAAAAAATCACCATCCGAGGAAGTCGCCGGAGTAATGGAAAAAGGAGCAATGTCTTCTATGGTGACATATTCTCCTTGCAATCGAAACAGACCGCCACTGTACCCCAACCCTTTGAGGGAAACGGTGTCCAGCAGTTGCTCAAACACCGCAGAATGCTGGTCATCATTGTCGGAGAAGGATTGGCCGTAGTCGGTTTCGGAAATCGTGATCGGATCTGGGTTAAAGATCCTGGCTCTGCCACTGGTGTCTCTCATGGGTCGAAAGCGGATGCTTTGATCCGCCTGCATCAACATCTCTCCGGTTTCAGCATGTACCCAGCTTTCGATCTCCGTCTGTGCGCCAAACGACTGTCCCACGGATCGAACGATCGGGATCAATTTTCCATCTTGGACCAGCCATCTCGCTTTGCTGTGGATCGTATGAGCTTGCTGTTGATCTTTCAGCCCATCCTCCCACTGAGTTTGGAGACCGGGATGCCTGCTCTCTGATACAGGTTCAAATTCCTGGAGGTAAGCGGCGAAATGAAGGACTTGCCCTTCGTGATTCAATTTGAGTTTGATCCCCCCGTCTTGGACAGCAATGCCTTGAAATCGCTGTTCAAACGTAAGGTGAACCCCTCCGGGGCTCTCGATGCGATGGAGCAGATCGAGATCTGATTTGGTGTCCGAAAGCAGGGAAATGTGTTGGCGGATCTCAGCTTGTACCTGCTCTTCCGTCCATTCCTTTCCCAGATCCCAAGCTGCTTTTTGGTAATGGAGCTGAGCCATCAGCCCATTGCTTCCCACAAACATCAACAGACTCAATAGAAATATGCGCCACAAGACCATGTGTTGACGGTAAAGGTTGAGGTTCTGGCAAAGGCGCAAATATAGGTTTTTTTGCATCATTAAAAGTAGCTATGGACATTCTCAGGCTCGATTCCAGCCTGTTGAAGCACTCGCTCAACTCCCGGATAATCTCCTTCCCGAATGCCGTATGTTAACTCACACCGCTCGGTATAGTTTGCTTGAAGTTGTTGTAACTCAAATGGATGTAGCAGGCGGTTGATGTGAGAAGTTTGTTCGTAGGAAAAACGCAAGGTGAAGGCAATAGATGGCACCAACTCTCTTTTGGCAAGATTGTCCAACGCATCTGCCGCGGCTCCCCGATAGGCATCGATCAGGCCTCGTACGCCCAACTTAGTGCCCCCAAAATAACGGATTACCACCACCAAGGTGTGGGTCAAGGATGCTGCCCGAATCGCTGACAAAATGGGCGTTCCGGCACTGTGCGAGGGTTCTCCATCATCCGTCGCATAGGTCGTTTCCCCCTTCACTCCCAGCCGATAGGCATAACAGTGATGGCGGGCATCGTGATATTGCTTTTCGAGCGCCAGAACCCAAGCGTCTATTTCCGCCATTTCCCGAACGGGGTAGGCATACGCATAAAATCGCGAGCCTCGGTCTCTCAATTCCCCCTTTCCAGGAGCGGTGATCTCAGATAGGTGTTCTTCCATTTCTCCCAAACGCTATCAATTTTC
>JBCCCJ010001113.1:0-2809 GCA_039033615.1 Bacteroidota bacterium | reverse complement strand
CAGACTTGAATGGGACCTGAAACGAAATAACCGCGCGAAAAGAGGAAGTTATTTTTCGAGTGTCCCTTAGCGACGTTGTCCGGGCTTCCCCCTTGATCACGATCTCCAGAACCTCTCAAAGAGTTGCCCATTTGTTTAGACCGTGTTTGGGACGCTATCTTGGACTCTCGAATCGGAACAAATGCGGGCTTCCTGTTCCCCTCTCCATGCCGAAAAACAGGCTCGGACAGATTGATAACTCGATGGATATGTACGACGAAATGTTGAAAACGTATTTTCTTGGCATCATGGCATTATCCCCCCATGAATTGGCGGCTATCACCAGTCCATATCAAGCGAAACGGGTACCCAAGGGAGCATTTATGTTGAGGCAAGGGGAAATATGTCGGTTCGAAGGCTATGTGGTAGAAGGATGTTTCAAGGTTTCGACCAATGACACCAAAGGAGTCGAGAAGGTCCTCTATTTCGCAGCTCGGGACTGGTGGGTCATGGAAATTGATAGCTTTGCCAACCAGATTCCCTCCAATTTGGATATTCAGGCCTTGTCGGACAGCACCTTGCTCTGTATCTCCAAGTCTGATAAGGAAAGACTCTACGAGGAGATTCCTAAAGCCGAGCGGTTGTTTCGGATGATGTCCCAAAGAGCCGTTGCAGCTTGGCAACGACGGCTGGTGAGGAACCATGCCATGACCGCTGAAGAACGCTACGGCCACTTCCTCACAACGTATCCAGACATTGCAGCGATGCTTACCAATAAATTGATCGCCAGCTATTTGGGAATTACCCAGGAATTTGTGAGCGTGATTCGAAAAAGATGGTCCCTAAAGAAAGACTCGGACATTTTTTAAACTAGTTTAAGATTTATGGGCTGATGAAACCATAGCTTTGTGTATCAGCAATCGGTACACAAAAAAGGCATGAATTACTTCTATCCGTTCTGCTTCTTTTTCCTGATTATGGTTTGCCCTTTTCGGGAAATGGCTCAACAAGTGCCCCCATTTCAATTGCCTGGGGATATCACCGTGGATCAAAGCACCACCATTTTACAGAAAGCGAAGGAACTCGCTGAATCTGAGAAGGTCTTGGTCAACATCGCCATCGTAGATGCCGGAGCCAATTTAAAGGCCTTCTTGCGGATGGATGGTTCCTATTTGGGCAGCATAGATGTGGCGATACAAAAAGCCAAAACCGCCCGGTATTTCAACGCCCCGACGGGTGAACTGGGCAAGCTCTCTCAGCCAGGAGGAGACATTTACCACATTGAGCACTCCAACGGCGGACTCATTACCTTTCCCGGCGGAATTCCCATCAAGGATCAACAAGGCGTGATCATTGGGGCCATTGGAATCAGCGGGGGCAAGATAGAGCAAGACCACCGAATCGCAAGTCTGGCAGCCGAATCCATCCTGTAACGATCCCCCATGATGAAACTGTTCACCTACCTCCTCCTCGCCATTTCATTGGGCCAATCTATTGGGCTATTCGGACAACCCACATTTCAACTCGTCCCAGTAGATGAAATCGAGACCGCTCAGAATACGGTTAGCTGCATCGCCTATCAATCCGGCAACCAACAGTACATCTACTCAGGAGGAGATGGGAATCAAATAGAGGTATTGAAGGTCAATGAGGAAGGAAACATGCAACTTTTGGCTGCTTACGAGGTAGCTGGCGGCAAAAACGCCGTTCGAGGGATGATCGTCGATCAAGTCGAGGGGAATGATTTTCTATTCGCGGGACTCAAAGGAGGGAACGCAGTGGAAGTTTTTGCCATCCAAGCAGACGGCACCCTCAACAGTGTGTTTGTCTTGCCCGACACCGATACGACCTACTTGGGCATTGTCATCACCTTACAAGTCATTCACATGGCATCCGCCTCTTATCTGTTTGTAGGCGGGCTGGAAAAAGAGCCAGGCTTGAGTTCTTTTCACATTACCTCGGAGGGCAAATTGGCGCATGTACAATCCATGGCCGATACGGAAACCATTTTTACCGACGGCATTATCGGTATGTCTTCCCACCAGATAGAGGGAAAAACCTACCTCTTTACCGGAGGGTTTCAGGACAATGGATTGAGTAGTTTTCGGGTGGAGGAAGACGGGCACTTTGAAAACATCAGCAACATTGGGGACGACTACCACCTATACCTAAATGGGACCTATCCCATCATTTCGGCCAGCAAATCAGGGTGGAATTATGTCATCGTAGGACACAGACATCATAGCTATTACCAACCGTCTCCCTGGATCAAGGATAGACATACCTACTTTTATCATGGCGATGCTGTCAGTGTTTTCCGGGTAGATGAAGCAGGCCAACTGATGCCTCGTTCCGTCTTTCGGGACGACAGCGAAACCTTGCTCAGAGGACAAACCCGCCTTCACAAATTCCCATTAGACCAGGAGTATGATTTGATTGCGGTGGCTACCAGGGATGACCAAAGCATTCAGCTCTGCGTGCTCAATCAAAATGGCAGATTGATGGATGCGGGTCAGCTAACGACCGGATTTCCTATCTACCTGGGACTTTGCGGACAACAAATCGGGGAACAGGTATTCTTGTTTGCGGGATCTGTCGAGGGGAAGCAGTTTGCTTCTTATCGACTAGAACGGATCGACTAAGTGAGACTTGAAAAATAACTTCCTCTTTTCGCGTAGATATTTCTTTCCAGATCAAGGAAGAAAAACCGAGTTTGGCGGGCCAAATCGCGAAACTTTGGGAAAAAGGGACCCAAAGATGAGCCTTGACGAAGAGATGGGAAGAAAGAACGAGTGAAAAGGTCCAAGTTATTTTTTGAGTATCACTAAGT
>JBCCCJ010001112.1:0-2811 GCA_039033615.1 Bacteroidota bacterium | reverse complement strand
ATCCTCACCCGTTGCAAACGGGTGAGAGCGGAAGTGCGGAAAACTTTTTTTGCTATCTGCAACTCCCGCATCCCGCATCTCTCCTCCCGCCTCCTATAACAAATCCACATCCGTGATGATCTCCAGCAAGCCTGGTCCATCTTGGGCGAATAGTTCTCGCATGGCATCAGCGACTTCTTCTGGCTGGTCGATGCGCTTGCTCCAGCCGCCACAGGATGCTGCGAAGGCTGCAAAATGAGGGTTGACCAGACTCGTTTGCCAAACGGGCCAGTCTCCGGCTCGCTGCTCTTTGGAGATTTTGCCGAGTTCGGAGTTGTTCAGGACAATCAGTTTGACGTTCATGCCATAGTGGACCAAGGTGGTGAACTCCATCAGGTACTGGCCCAATCCTCCGTCTCCTGCGACGGCTACGATCGGGCGCTCGTCTCCCACAGCTGCCCAGGCGCCCATGGAAGCGGGGAGGGCAAAGCCAATGGACCCAAGATAGCCAGACATCAGAAATGCATTCTGCTTGCTTTCGTAGTAGCGACCAAAAGAATAGGCGTTGTTGCCGACATCTACGGTCATGACGGCGTTTTCGGGAGCGGTTTGGTTCAAGGCGTCAAACACGTGGATGGCTCCGACCCCTTCGCCTTTGTATTCATTCAGGCGACGCTCTTTTTCAGTTCGCCAAATGGCCCATCGCTCGGCTAATTCCGCTCGTTGATCGGTGGCAGCAGTCTCTTCGCCCAATTGCTCGTGCATCAGGCCACAGGTAACGGAGATTTCCCCCCACAACTGTGCCTCCACTTTGTGAAACTTTGCCAATGCCATCGGATCGAAATCCACCTGAATGGTCGGTTTCTTGGCAGTGATGCCCGTATGCTTGGAGAAACTCGCCCCAAAGACCAGGATCAGGTCGCATTCATTCATGAACCAGGAAGCTACCGGGGTGCCGGAACGACCCAATACCCCGCCCGCCAGCGGATGGGCATCAGAAATTTGTCCTTTGCCTTTGAAGGTGGTCACCACTGGACAATTCAGTTTCTCTGCCAATTCGATGATGCCCTCCATGTGGAAACGTGCGCCGTGTCCGGTGATGATGAGCGGCCGCTTGGCTTTTCGCAAGAACTTCAAGGCCGTTTCCAGGCTCTCCTGTGGGGGAGCGATGGTTTGCAAGGTGAGGCGGTTGCGGGAACTCTGACTTTTTTGGTCAGGGGCGGGCTGAACTTGGACCTCATCTGGGAAGGTCAGGTGGGACACATCCCGTTTCAAGATGGCGTGTTTGATTGCCAGTCCCATCAGTTCCGCGTGCTGACTGGTGCCGTGTACTCGATGGTTGAAAGCTGCTACCGATTGGAAGGCGGAAACCAAATCCAATTCTTGAAAATTCCCCGTGCCAACGACTTGAGTAGCCACTTGTCCCGTCAGCGCGAGAATGGGGGCGCGATCTACTTTGGCATCCCAAAGTCCGGTATACATATTGGTGGAGCCCGGACCAGCAATGGCAAAACAAGCAGCTGGCTTTCCAGTGAGTTTGCCGTAGGCAGAAGCAGCAAAAGAAGCCGCCCCTTCGTGCCGAATGCCAAAGTAGCGCAGTTTGCCTTTTTCTTCTTGTCGCCGCATGGCATCTGCAAAGCCCAAATTGGAGTGGCCCACCATCCCAAAGACGGTATTCACGCCCCAGGCGACCATGGTGGAAGCCATGACATCTGAAATGGTTTTTTTATGGGGAGCTTCCTTTTCCAGCCCTACCATCACGCTATGTCCTTCGATTTTGACCGGATAAGTGCTCACCCCATCGTCATAGCCGGGGGCCTTGCCGGTACAGGGGTGGTAGTCCCAACCGTGCCAAGGGCAGCGCAAGAGGCCATTTTCAATGCTGCCTTCTCCCAAGGGGCCACCTTGATGCGGACATTTGTTGTCAAGGGCACTGACGGTGCCTTCGAAATGGGTGAGGCAGATTTGGTGCTTGCCTGCGGTTACAGTCATGACTCTGCCTTCCTGTAAAAACGAAACGTCTTCCAGGACTTTATGCCAAACGAGATTGCTCATGGGAGGGAGGTTGGAGGGTTCAGAAGGAAAGGTAGGACTTGTTGGGGGAAAAGTAAAGCCGCACCTTTTTTCCTATGTACTCCCTCTCTCCAATGGACTTCTCTTGGTCACATTCGGAAAACCATTACCTTGATCGCATAACTGGATAGATGGGCCCGAAGCTGCGCCGTCGCTTCCTCTTCACCTGACTCATGATGATCTCTTGATAGCTAGACGTTTACATAAATTTGGGTAACGTTATTCTTCTCCCCACACATCCATCACTACCAAAGCTTTCATCAGAGGTTTGTTTCTCTCTGCTAGCTTTTTGTGGGCTGGATGAGGCAGGTAGATATCTCTGGCTGCTTCGTTTTCAAAGGTTAAGATGAAGCAGTGAGTATATCCACTGTTCAGGCCTTCTACGCTGATGTTTGCTCCGCCTTCGAAGCTTTTGATTTCAGGGATTTCGTCTGCCAACGCCAGAAAATCCTGCACCGCCTGTTCTCTCCTTTCGGTTGTAACCTCGTCCTTGAATTGGAAGGTTACCACGTGCCTCAATACTTTTTGGGTATGCTGGGCCGTAGCCGTGGTCGAATAGGCCAAGGTGCAGCCAATCAGGGCTAGCCATAGTACGCCTCTTACCATAATGATGCGATGGTTGGTCATTTTCCGGTGGATGTTGTTGTGAAATGGAAGTTGTTTTTTGAGCGTTACTTAGTGATACTCAAAAAATAACTTGGACCTTTTCACTCGTTCTTTCTTCCCATCTCTTCGTCAAGGCTCATCTTTGGGTCCCTT
>JBCCCJ010001111.1:0-2812 GCA_039033615.1 Bacteroidota bacterium | reverse complement strand
TCGCGCGGCATTTGCTGAATCCCCGCGACAATGATCATGTCACGGTGCATCGCATCGATGGCTTTGTTGCTGACGATCTCTTTGGAGCCTTTGCCGAGGCTGAGGCGATCTCTGGCGCGACGCAGTGCCATCCCCAAATGACCACTCATAGCTGACAATGCTCCCATCATCCTGACTGCTGCTGGCGTCAAACTGAATGTCGGCCCAATTGCCTCCACCGACGGAACTGGCAGAGAAGGCCGCCACAGGAGGCGTCAGATCAACGGATATTTGCTCGGTGATGGTTCTGCTGGCTCCTTCATTATCCGTAATGGTTAAACTGACCGAAAACTGGGTTGGGATCGCGCTCAGAGAGTCTACCAGACCATTTCCATCTTCGTCTTTGCCTCCTGCTTCAATCAAATCTGGGATGCCATCATTGTCGCTGTCCAGATCCAGGTAATCCGGGATGCCATCCTGATCGCTGTCATATTCTGGGCAGACACCATTGTTGAGACTTCCCCCGGCACAAGCTGATTCTGTTTGGTAGCGAGGCAAGGAATTGTTGAGAATTTCAGAAGGGTCAGGGCAAGCAGCGGTCCCAAACTCTGCCGCACTGCTACATCCTACTTCCTGCCAGTCAGGAATGCCATCGTTGTCATCATCGAGATCTTGTTCGTCTGCGACCCCGTCTCCGTCATGATCCGGGAAGGAGCAAAAGGGAATGCTGGAAAGGCCTTCGAACACTTCTCCATTTGCACCAGCGGTCGCTCCATTGGCTGGAAATTCGGTAACGGCTTGGGAAGTGGTGGTTCCGCCATTGCCTCCTTCCAGGTAGGTCGCCAACAGGGCGTGATCGGGCAAGGCCACATATCCGCCACCCCCGCCACCGCCCGGCCCTTCGGATTCGTTGCCGCTGATGAGTTGGTCGCCCCCTTTGCCTCCTTGTGCGTAGATAGCGAGTCCACTGATGTTGTTGCCTTGTAGCAGGATGCTTCCGCCACCACCCCCACCGCCCGGTCCGTCATTATGACCGCTTCGGGTGGGTTCCGCATCGGCACCGGAGGCCTGGATTTCTCCCAGTCCGGTGATGGTTCCAGAGATGACAATCACCAAACCTCCTCCGGCCGCTCCATCGGAGTTGGCATTATTATTTCCGTCGCCAGCTCCCCCACCGCCGCCCAAAAATAGGCGCTTGGAGGGATCTTGTTGTAAAGGGCGACCACCAAGTCCCCCGTAATTTCTCCGCCGATCTCCTGACCAACTAGGATCTCCAGGTGGGACTGACAGGGCATCTTTGTTTTGACTACCATAAGAATAGCCACCACGCCCCCCTCCTGAGGAGGTGGTATAGGCATTGCCATTTTCGATATAGCCCAGATCTAGCGCCCACGCTGCGGCTCCCGGGCAACTCTGGCACATCTGTCCCATACCTGTCCAGCCTTCCGCAGAGTTGCCGTTTGCGCCTCCGCCTCCGCCCGTGTTATGGGCATTGCCTCCTCCGCCACCATTGGCGATGGCTCCCCGACCATAGGTAGCACCCAAGGCATCATATTCTGTCTCAAAACCGACCACGCTTTCTCCCTTCATGGCCGACTCATTGGGGGAGGAGGTATAATATTTGGAGACGTCATTGCTGGTGGAGTTTTCTATGAGGCCGCCCCGAAAACCCTTCCCCTCGACATCAATTTCTCCATCAATTTCTGCCATCGTTTCGGCAATCACCGCAACTACTCCTCCGGTTTGTCCATCCCAGGAAGGAGAGGTGACCGAAGCCCCATTCTCAATGATCAGGGAATCATAGACCGGAACCCGAATGACTTGGGTATGACCAGCAGACTCGTAATCATGGGTCAAGTCGCAATTGAGATGAATGGTATTGCCGGACGTGCTCGTAACGTACACAAACTCATAATTCCCAGCGGAGCCATAATCGGTGATTCGACCGAAAGAAGTATCGTTGGCCACGTTGATAGTAGCTCCTTGCATCTGGATGACGAGCAACAAATCCTCTGCTGCTAGCGGGCTGCCATTGTCTAAGTCATTCACGTCGTTGACACTGAGCGAGGTTGCTCCCTGGGCGGCATCAGAGACGAGGTAAGTATATTGATTCAATACTTGTCCCTCGGTTTCCACTCGATAACTTCCTTCTTTTTCCTCTATATATATCAAGTTCTGCCGCCCCCCAGTACCGTTGTCATTTACTAGTATAAGCATCGCCAATAGGATGATTCCCGCTGAACCTGCCAAATTTCGGACGGTTTGTCGTTGGCTGGTATTCAGTTGGTTAGAGTTTCTTTGCTTGCCCATGGAAAGTAGTTGGTTGGAGAAAAATTTCGATTCATAAATTATCAAGATGAAAAAAGAGAAAGCAGCGAAAAAAGAGCTCCCCCTTACACCCGTTGGATGCGCAGGGTTTTTTACCGTAGATTTCCTCTTTTGGTAGACTTGAGAAATAACTTCCCGATGTTGCGCAGAGATTCTGGAGGCAGACCGGGAAGAAAAACCGAATTTGGTTCCGGTACTCGGAATAAACTAAGCCAAGTGAGGCTTTTCCTGACGGAGTATGCAGGCCAAAGGTCAAGTCAAAAATGGAAGTTATTTTTTGAGTCTCACTTAGCGAAGAGAAACCATGCGATCCATTGTAACCATCCTACTGGGGTTGTTATCGACCCTATTGACTGCCCAATCCATTCCCGCAGATTGGATGAAGACCCTCCGTTTGCGAAACATCGGCCCCGCGGGGATGAGTGGCAGGGTAACGGCCATCAGCGTTGTGCCGGGACAGACCGAGCAGATCTACGTGGGAACTGCCGCCGGAGGAATCTGGCAT
>JBCCCJ010001110.1:0-2817 GCA_039033615.1 Bacteroidota bacterium | reverse complement strand
TCATTCTCTTTTCTTTCCAAATTCAGGATCTAGCGGCAAGAAGTAGACAATGATAAAAGCCGGGATGGTAGCGATCACCACCCAGAGGAAGAATTTTGGGTAGCCCAGCCACTGCTGGATTTCGCCACTGAAAGCGCCGGGCACCATCATGCCCAAGGCCATGAGTCCAGTTCCGAGGGCGAAGTGCGCCGTTTTGTAGGGACCATCAGAAACGTAAATCAGGTAGAGCATATAGGCCGTAAATCCGAAGCCATAGCCAAACTGCTCGATGGCTACGCAAATACTCACCAGGAATTGAGATTCTGGCTGCACCATTGCCAGATAGACGTACAGGAGGTTGGGTAGATTAATCGCAATGATCATGGGCCAGAGCCAGAATTTCAAGCCTTTCCAGGCCGCAGCCAAGCCTCCCAAAATCCCCCCGGCGACCAAACCTACCACCCCGATGGTGCCATAGATATAGCCGACGGCCTCGGTATCTAATCCCAGTCCTCCGACCGCTCGATCGTCCAACAAAAAGGGGGAAGCAACCTTACCCAATTGAGCTTCTCCCAGGCGATACAAAAGCAAAAAGGCCAGAATGAGGCCAATGTGATCTTTTTGGAAAAAGGTCCCCAACACCTTGCCAACATCTTTGAAAATGGCACCGAAACTTTGGTTTTCTTGTCTAACAGGGGTAAGACGTCCGTCGTTCTCGTGTGAAATTCCCCCCTGAGAAGCGCCAATTTCTCCGATCAACGCTTCTGTCTGATCCGTATCTAGGTTGGGAGTATTTTCCTCAATTTTCGGAATGGCGATCCAGTGATATATGGCTGCTACAGCCAACATCCCCGCCAAGAGAAAAAAGACACTTTGCCAGGCTTCCACGATGGAGACCTCTTTTTCCAGGCGACCGGCAAATACGACCAAAGCGCCTTGTCCGGTCAGCATGGCAATGCGGTAGAAAAAGGAACGTACCCCCACGAAGCCTGCTTGCAGGTTTTCTTTCAAACCCAGCATATAAAATCCATCCGCCGCCACGTCATGGGTCGCCGACATGAACGCCAGAAACCACATCATCGCCAGAGAGTAGCGGAAGAAATTGTCCATCGGCAAGGTCAGAGCTACTCCGGCAAATCCCACCGCCATCGCCGCCTGGGTCAAGATGATCCAGAATTTCTTGGTGCGAATCACATCGACAAAAGGGCTCCAAATGGGCTTGATGACCCACGGCCAATACAATAGGCTGGTGTAGAGGGTGATGTCGCCCAAGTCCACCTCCATTCGTTTGTAAAAGATGACCGACACCACGTTGACCATGATGTAGGGCAGCCCTTCGATGAAATAGAGGCTCGGCACCCAGGAGATGGCACGGAGGAATCCTTTTTGATCTTTTTGCATAGAAAAAGGGATGAGGGAGCGGTAGCAATTTCTGCTCGGAAGTAACAGAAAAAACCCGAAAATCCCTTCTCCTATGCAAACTACAGCCGTTCAGCTATTGAACCATTACTCTGCGGATCAATCTTCTCTCCTCTCCAACCAAATGAAGCAAGTACACGCCTCTAGGCAGGTTTGAAACCTCCAGGGTGGTCGAACTGCCTTGTACCGAAAAAGCAGCCACTTCCTCCCCGGCCAAGGTGTAGAGCAGCAATTGACTGGTTCCCGTACGGAACGATTCGCTTAGCTCAATCTGAAGCAGGTCTTTGGCGGGATTCGGAAAGACGGTGAACTCGGACAAATCCGTGCCCAGCGCTATCGAATTCGCTGATTCCAGCGTGAAGGTGAGGTGATCGACGTTGAAGGGATTGCCATTGGTGATACTCAGGCGCATCTGCTGTTCCCCTGCCACCAACTCGATTTCTTCCGTCGCGCTGATGGTTTGAAAATTGACCCAGCCTCCGGTATTGGGTGCCGTGAAGGTGGTGGTCGCATTGTTATTCTCAAAGCTGAGGCTGAAGGTACCGTTCGCTACTTCAGAAGCGACCTCGGCTTTCACGCTGTACCTGCCTGCCTGAGCGACATCGACGGTATATTCAATCCACTCGCCAGAGGCCACGTATTCCAGGATGTAGGCGCTGCCATTGGCACCGATATCCACGCCTTCGTCTAGCCGAAATCCGGCGGGAATATTTGCTGGCTCGCTGTCGTGATAGGCCAGACCTTCTCCTCCATTGTCGTATTCTTCTACTTCCAGTTTGCCAGGAATGGGAATGGCCAGGTTGAACGGGCTTTGGATGGTAGCGATGATTCGCAAGCGGGTAGGATAGCCGTGAAGCAGGGTGCCGTCTCCCCGATTGGTGTACATGCGATAGGTGTAGGTCTTGCCAGTTTCCACGGCGGTATCGGTGAAAGTCGTTGCAGTCGGAGGCAAATCAGCGATCTGTACAAAATTGCTCGTCCCACCTACCGATCTTTCCAGGAGAAAGTTTCCATTTCCGGTCGCCCGATTGTTCCAGTCCACCACGATGCTAGGCGCATTGGTAACCGGATCGAGGTCCAAAGTGGAAAAAATCTGATTGGGAGAATCCTCGTGGTAATGCATCAGCACATCCTTCACCTCGGGCCAAGTGTTGTTCGAGCGGTTCAGAATCCCAAAGTCGCCCCCATCGTCCCAGACCGAAAACGCAAAGCCATTGACGATGCACTGTTCGACATTGTGGGCATAAATCCGCATCCGGGAGTTGAAATCACAGGCGTGAATCGCCCCGAATTCGCTGTGGTGAACGGGAATGTTGTTCGTAACCGACCAGTTTTTCACCGACTGGTACTTATTGGTCAATTGTTGGTAGTCATTGGCCGGTCCCCAGGTTCCCTGCCCCAAGCCAGAATAATTCCAAG
>JBCCCJ010001109.1:0-2819 GCA_039033615.1 Bacteroidota bacterium | reverse complement strand
TCCTATATTGATAGCCATAATCCGACAGGCTGCTAGGAGAAAGAAATCAGGAAAGCCAAAGGAAAAAGAGGTTGAAAGGAATCAGGCCAATGCTAAGCAGGCCGAATTTGAAAGCCAGTTCCGGTTTTTGCCACAAGAACAGGCCGATGAGGGAACTGCCGAGGAGTAAGAGGGGGAAGAAAATGAACAAATTGTAGATGCCAGGTCGGGCAGTCAGATTCTGATTAGGGGCCAGCAACTGGCGTTTCCCATCCAATGCCGTAACGTAGGGCCAGGAATCCCGCCAGATTTTCAAGCGGACTGGTACCTGATAAAGGGGCGTGACTGAAAGCCCAATATAATCTCCTTTGCCAAGCAGAGCGGCTTTTTCACAAGGAAGCTGTACAGAAAAGGCCCCGGTGTGAACCAGACATTGCTCCCGACCAGTAGGAGTCAAGATGACTTCAATATTGAGAATCTGTGAGGCCTCCGTCTGCTGAACCATGACTCGGTCAGCGACCATGGTCAAGCCAAAAAGCAAGGCTAAGCCAAACGCCACGAATATGGCGGGCCGATAGCGTACAAACTCCTTTTGTCGTTTGGTCCGTTGTCGGATCTTGGCCGCCCGATATTGCCGAGCCAATTCTTCCGGATCTTGTTCTTGGGGATCGAAGGGAGAAGGAGGCTTGGGGCGGGGCATCTTTCGCTCAAAAGCCGTGCGATCCCCTGCCTGATACCGATGGTATTGATGGTCGTAGGTATGTTTTTTGAGCGGGTCGCTGAGGGTTTGATAAGCCGTGTTGATCCTGCTGAACCGCTCATGTGCTTGCGGGTGATCGCTGCTATCTGGATGAAACTCCCGAGCCAAGCGTCGGTAGGCACGTTTGATGTCCTCAGCATTCGCTGAGGGATTCACCTGCAGTATCTGGTAGTAATCTTGAAACATGGATAGGGCTCATCCCCAAAAAATGATGCCAATGAAGTTGGCGGCCACAAATAAAGTAGCTACCCCAATATACACATTGGTTTCTGGATTGCGCCGAAACGCCAGGGTCGCGATGCACATGACAACCACCAACCAGATGAATCCAAAGGGGGAATCATAGCGGCCACCAAACGTGCGAAAGTATTTGCTGCGCATTTCATAGCGCCTCACATAGGCTTCGGTGGGAATGTTGGTCCAACGGCTTTTCTTCACCCGGACTCGAATGCCTTCTGGCAAATATTTTGCCTGGGTTCGAATGACTCCAAACTGACTGCCAGAAGTTCTGATTTTGACGACCCCCGGTTGGGTAAAAGACCAGGGCACTTCATAAGAGCCCGTAACCACCTCCTCCGCTCCCCAGTCAGCCAGATAGCGATCTAGCAGCAACCAACTGCAAAATACCAGCATGATCAGCGTGAGGGATTGCAAGACTTTGGCGAGCCCGATGTATCCTTTCTGTTGTTGTTCTGCCGCCTCTACCGCCGCTTCTGCCCGCGCTTTGTTTTGCTCATAGGTCTTCTGCCGAAATTCTGCTTCTTGTTGCTGACGCTTGCGGTTTTGTTCCTGTTTGGGAACCGAAGTCCCGCGGTACCTCATCCGTTGAGAATACATCGAACGATTGTAGCGACTGGCTCTTTTTGCCCGCGTCCTTTCCAATCGCTCATAGCTGGTGTTGGGATTCTGGCCAGAAGCAGAACGCCCATGATGCCGATCATGAAGCCGATCATATTTGGCCTTCTCCATGAGGTCGCTGAGGACGCGATACGCTTCCCCTATTTCCAAAAAACGCTCGTGAGCCGTAGGCGTTTTGTTGGTGTCGGGATGGAATTGAAAGGCCAACTCTCGGTAAGCAGTTTTGATCTGCTCAGGAGTAGCGGTTCTTTCCAGGCCTAACATGTGATAATGATCGACAAACATGAATGGGTACCGACACGCTAAAATGAGAAGGGTACAGGACCTTGGTCTTGTACCCTATTTGTTTCGTAGTTCGTTTGTGCGAAAGGGAGTAGTTGGCTAGCTAACATCCGGGAAGAGGGGTTATACGGCTTCTCCAGCAGAGGTCATGATGCGATCCCAGGCTCCATCCTCGGACAAAATTTCTTTGGCTCGCTGCATGATCGCGCTGTCTCCTTCTAATTTGACAATCCCTCCATCTGGACCTGGTTGAATGTGCAGGTCAACTGAATCCCCTTTGCTAAAATGAGCTCCTCCAAAGTAATTCCTAACGGTCTCAACATGTAACTTAAGGTCTTCTGCAATTTTTTGCATGGTACCATCGGGTAAACTGTCTTTGAGCTTGCGAAGCTGATTGAAAGTCAAGGTCATAGTATTATCTTTTTGAAGGTTTTTACCTTTTTTCCAAGATAAAAGATTTTGTTAGCAATCCAAAGGCTCAAAATACCCCTCTGACAAAAAATAGACCCCCGATTGACCTTTCTCACCTACCTTCAGATCGGCTTTCTTGAACCCTTCGGTATATGGAGATGAGAAACCCGATCGTCAGGATGAAGGTCCCCAACCAAAGGAGGTTGATGAAGGGTTTGCTGATGGCCTTGATCACCACAAAATCGGAACTGGGATCTACCCATCGGGCTTGAATGTGGAGGAGGTTGTCTTCTGGTGAAACGCCTACGAAGGCAAACTCTAGGCCCAATTCCTCGATGGAGGAAGGGATCATGCCTGGGCGATTGCCTCGACGATCTCCTTAACGAGCGTCGCGTAGCCCACCTGCGGAGACCAGCCCGCGATACCCGCCATAACCTGGGTGTCCATGAGTGTGCTCGGCAGCGTGTCTGTCGTCACGCGCAGCACTTCAAGGTCCTGTCGACCCGAATGCAGTGTCAACGGCGTGTCG
>JBCCCJ010001108.1:0-2819 GCA_039033615.1 Bacteroidota bacterium | reverse complement strand
GGCTTATCGAAATAGGGATTGAAGGTATATTTTCCGACTTCTTTTTTGCCTTGATCATAGAGGTAAGGAATATTCCCCACTCCTCCCCCGATCACAAAAGCGTCCGGGTCCAGAATATTGACAATTACCCCCAGCGCCTTCCCAAAAAAATGAATCAGTCGATCCATGGTAGCAGTCGCGATTGGATCGGTGCCAGCTTCATGCCGCTGGACAATTTCCTTGAGTTTTCGGTAGGTGCCTGATTCGTCATGATAAAAGCGTTCCAGGGAAGGACCGGCAAGCACGGTTTCGACACACCCCACCCGACCACAATAGCAGGGGCCGCCTGATTCATCCAGGAAATTGTGGCCCCATTCGCCACCAATGCCATGAGCACCGTTGAGTACCTTTCCGTGGACCACTACCCCTCCTCCTACACCTGTACCCATGATCACGCCAAAAACTACCTCAGCCTCAGGCACCACTTCAGGCACAATGCCCATTCTGGCCTCAGCCAAAGCAAAACAATTGGCATCATTGGCCATGATCACCGGGATTCCCAGATGCGTTCCTACATCTTTCTTCAAAGGCATTTGGTTAAGGCAGGTAGTATTGGAATTTTTCATCATGCCAGTCTTCGGATCAATCGAACCCGGTGTACCAATTCCAATTTTCTCTGGCATTAAACCCGTCTCATCCTTCAGTAGGTCTACCAATTTCCCGATCTGTCCGACTATATGCTGATAGCCATGTTGTTGTTCGGTCGGTACCCGCAAGCGAGCCAATACTTTATCCGGATTCGGTCCGTCCAATACCACGCCCTCGATTTTGGTCCCGCCAAGGTCAATGCCCCAAATAGGTTTGTTCATGATTCTTTCGCTAAAAGGTAGAGAAGATCAATTTTGGAGGAAAGCTATAGCAGGCGAAAATGGAAGACTTTCCCGACAAATGCAATCTGCCTGACCTAACGAAGCACCAGATTGAGGTTTAGCTTGAAGAAGGGGCGAAAAATGAAGTTTGTTTTATTTAGTTCACTTTCTTCAAAATTAGCGGAGAGCGAAGTAAAATTGTCTACCTCGAAGAAATTGAAATTCTGAATCTGCGCTTGCCACCAAAGAGAGAATGCGATACTGCCGCCCTGCTTGAACAACACACGTGCACCAGTGGTAGGGCCGGTTTGGTGATTGTTGATGTGAAGGTTAATCGGAACCAGAATATTTTCCAGGCTCAACATAGAGGTATTGAGAAAACGTAATTGGCTCCGATTTCGCCAGCCAACATCCAGAAACAACCGACTCTTCTCCCATTTATTTTTCACTTCCAATTGCGTAATCTGTTCAATCACATAGGTGGTAGTGGTATCAAGCGTGGTCTCGGTAAACTCATCCCAATTGAGAAAGGAAACATGCAATTCTTTGCGATAGGCATTAAGCTCCAGGTTAAGGCGGGGCTTGGGACGGTAGCGAAACTCTAAACGGGTTTCGAGATTACGGGTAGAGCGATCCGTGAAGTTGCGATCCTCAAAGTCCTTGACATTATAAGTAACATAGATAAATTGGGCGCCACTCATGTTGAATTTGGGCGAAATGTCCCACTGATAGCCAAATTCCATCCGCAGACTGGGCTGCATATAATTATCCTGGCTTCGTTCAGAAAACAGAAACGCATATCGGCGCATATTGCCCAACAATTCATAACGGGTTGAAAACCGTTTGTTCCAGCGGGAAGAAAGCTGTATTGACAAACCATAGTTCAATTCATCATGATCGTCAAAATTATCTTCGGAAGGCGTATCATAGCGGAGATAACGATTGGTTGCCGTCAGTTGCAGCCGGTGTTTCAGGCTCAGCAGGTAGTTCAAAACCAATTCCAGACGGGTTTGATTACGGGCAAAATCTTTGAGCTGCTCTCGTTCTCGCAGTCGCTCAAATTCCCGATCCGGCACCATGGTTGAATTGGTCAATTCATAACGTCTTCCCAGATTCTGAAATTCGTACAGAAAATATCCGTTCAGTTTTTTTGTAGAAAAGGATAGTTTCTGCCGCGAGAAAAAGTCCAGCTGATCAAAACGCAGATCATTGAACTCAGCCTCCTCCTTGGCAAAAACATCATACTCAAAACGTCGGTTGCTAAACATCAGGCGGTTGGCTGATTCCCATAAAATCCCATTGGGAAGACGATATTGCCAGTTGAGATCTACTGCTGCTGTATCGGCTTTGATTTGTTCAATGGACGCACTTTTATAATTGTCCATTTGGTTACTACCCGCCTGTACACCAATGTTGAGGCCCGCTTGCCCTCCAAACGCGCGACTCCATTCACTGCGCAAAATCACATTCCGCTGATGCCGCGGCGCTATAAATTTGGCTCTGGCAAATACTCTCGACTGCATTTCCCAGCCATCCTCCAAACGATAACGCCCTTCTGCAAAAATGGCCGGACTGAAGCCCTGGTCCAGAATCCCAGATCGTCGATCCCAACTGTACCCAATCATTGGACGAACCCTGATCAGATCTTTCCACTGATATTCGCCGCCCATGTACAAGCTATAGCGCAGGTTGCCAGAGTTGAAAAACTGGTCAGTCTCAATCCAGTTGGTTAGTTGCAAATTGTCTTTCAAGCGAAAGTATTGCCAGACATGTGCCCGGATGTAGGATTGAACAAAGGGGCGGTCTTTGATGAGGGAGTTGAAGAGGTTGTCATGGTGCACATCCAGTTCCAGACGATACTTCTTTTTCGACAAAACGTACCAGGTATCAACATTGGTCGCGTAAGTAAAATTGTTCTGTCGTTGAAAATTGAAGCGCAAGGAACTAGGTCTTTGTTGGGCAAGACAAGGG
>JBCCCJ010001107.1:0-2819 GCA_039033615.1 Bacteroidota bacterium | reverse complement strand
CTTTTGGTTCCGGGTACTACCCCTGGGTCAATACGACCATCGTGCAGGCTGATGAAATCAGCTACCAGAACCTAAGCAATCCCAAAGTCCTACAGGACATCCTGGATCGCGAGGCTCAGTTAGCGGTATTTGGTAAGCTGCTAGGTGGTGGTGGCGGCAGCACGTCTTCCAAATCCTCTGGTGGCGGAAAAACGCCTCCCCCCAAGCCAAAGGCCCCCGCTTCTGACCCAGATCCCAAGCTGGTAAAAAAATACGAAGCCTTCAAAGCGGAGTTCGACAAGATCACGGACAGTGATGCTGATCCGGTTTCTGTTCAGCAGACGTTGACTGCCATCAGTCCGACTTTCAAGGATGTGATGAAAAACATTCGGGATACCTGGAATGTGATGCCGCCTAGTGCAGCCATGGCTGGGGTGTATTCGCTGGTGGACAATACTGCAGGGGTACACAAAGCTCCTGCAAACGTGAGTTTGAGTGCAGTGGTTTCTCCCACGGTGAATTTGACCAGCGAGAACCAGGAAGACCTCAACATGCCACTGAATGGTAAGGCCGTGAATGCCATCCGTTCCTTTGTAGGAAAGGGCGTATTGGTATGGGGAGCCAGAACCTTGGACGGCAACTCTCAGGATTGGCGCTACATTTCTGTTCGTCGTACGGTCATCATGTTGGAGCAATCCATCAAGAATTCCGTAGAGGCCTACGTCTTTGAGGCCAACAATTCTCAAACCTGGCTGCGGGTCCGCACTTCCATTCAGAACTTCCTGACCGATATGTGGAAGGCTGGTTCTTTGGCCGGTTCTTCTACCGCCGAAGCGTATGACGTTCAGGTTGGCCTGGGAACGACCATGACTCCCGTGGACATCCTCGAAGGGGTCATGAAAATCACCGTCAAAGTTGCGGTAACCCGTCCGGCAGAATTCATTGTGATCACCTTCCAGCAAAAGATGCAGGAGTCCTGATTCACAGATGCCTTATGTATTTCTATTTATTTTTCTCAAAAAAAAAATAATCAACCGCTATGGCAGATTTTCAAGATCAATGGCCCATTTCCGCGTTTCATTTTCGCGTGGAGATAGAGGGCGAACAGATCAGTTTCCAGGAGGTATCTGGCCTGGATCAGGAAGCCCAGGTGATTGAGTATCGCCACGGAGATTCCGAATTGTTTACCACCATCAAGAAGGCTGGCCTGATCAAAACCAGCAATCTGGTTCTCAAGAAAGGGGTGTTCGAAAGCGATGATCGCCTGGTCGAAATGTTCCAGAAAATCTATGAAAAGGATTACTACGGGGATGAAGATTCCCGTCTGGATATTTCGGTTCAGTTGTTAGATGAAACTGGTGAAACGGTGATGGCCTGGAATTGCCACCGCTGTGTACCAGTAAAATTGACTGCGCCTACGATGAAATCTGATAGCAATGAGGTGGCCATTGAGTCCATCGAGTTTGCTTATGAAGAAATCACGGCAGAAGTCTAAGCACTGAATTGCCGGGGATGCAAAAGGCAGGTCCTGAAATCCATCAGGACCTGTGCTTTCCCCTGCTGATTCTCATTTCAACCAGTACATCTCCCTTCTCATGACGAAGTATCCAATTCCTTCTTTCTTTTTTCAGGTCGATCTCAACGGGGTTCAGATGAGCTTTCAGGAAGTTTCCGGCCTGGAAGAAAACGCCGAGGTTTTGGAATACCGACATGGGAAAAGCAAATCCCTGGTTACCCAAAAGCGAGCAGGCCTGATCAAATCCTCCACCATTACCCTCAAAAGAGGGGTGTTTCACAGTGAGACGGATTTGGCTGATATGCTCAAAGTATTGCAAAACAAGCAGTATCAAACCGGGGAGGCAGAATTACCTGAATTGGCCATCAAATTGCTAGACGAACAAAAAGAAGTGGTCCTCCATTGGGTGATTACGAACCCAGTGCCGATCAAATGGTCTGGCCCCGGTTTGAAATCCGACAGCAATGAACCTGCCATTGAGTCCATTGAATTTGCCCATGAGGGCCTAAGCCTGAGATAGTCTTATGAGTCAAGCCGGATATTTTCCCCCCGCGGCCTTTAATTTCGCCATTACGGTCTTTGGTCAAAACGGGCCAGATGCTGAATTTCAGGAGGTCAGCGGAATTTCCATGGAATTGGAATTTGAAGAGATTGCCGAAGGAGGGAAGAATGGGCAAAAGTACCGCATTCCCAATCGGACCAAATATCCCAATTTGGTTTTGAAGCGAGGCTTGGTGGTGCCAGGCTCTGAATTGGCCAACTGGGCGAGGGAAACCATCCAGGATTTCAAAAGCAAAACCCTGGAAACGCGCGACATCCAGGTGGATCTGATGAATGAAGACCATTCCGAAGCCTTGATGTCCTGGTCTTTTGTGAAGGCCCTTCCCATCAAGTGGAGCATCTCCGATTTCAATGCCCAGCAAAACGGACTGGTTACGGAAACCATGGAATTTGTCTATGACTCCATCAATTTTGCCAAATTTTAACCCCTTCCTATGCCGATAGAAATCCGAGAATTGGTCATCAAGGCTACGGTTCACAAGCAGATCCAGTCTGATGAAAATAAGTATGTGACCCAAAGAGAGCTTCGAAGCTTGAAAAAAGAAATTCTGGAAGCGGTGAAAGCCAGTATCAGGGAGGACGAGTTGAATTCAAATCGGCGTTTCTAAGCAATCCATCTAATGGCAAACGAACCCTTTATCATCCATGCCTATCAAAAAGATCCCACCACCAGTGGAGGAGGGGCACCTGATAGCACCTTTGAAGCACAGATCAATCCAGAAAAATTTGCGTTCAATGCTGCGATCAATTTCAATAAGCCAGT
>JBCCCJ010001106.1:0-2830 GCA_039033615.1 Bacteroidota bacterium | reverse complement strand
GTGCTCCAACACCTTTGGACCTGCCAGCATGCCTTCCTTGGTGATGTGTCCCACCAGAAATACGGGGGTTTGGCTTTGTTTGGCGAGGCGAAGGAGTCGAGAAGTACATTCCCGCACTTGCGAAACACTCCCTGGCGCGGACTCCAGTTTTTCTGAATACAAGGTCTGAATGGAATCCACGACCAACAAATCGGGATTCAAGTCCTCATAGAACTCTAGGATCCGCTCCAGATGGGTTTCGGCAGCGATGAATAAGGAGTCATTTTGTTGTCCCAAGCGATCCGCCCGCAATTTGATTTGAGATTCTGATTCTTCGCCGGAAACGTACAAAATCTTTCGCGGTCCCATTTGGAGCGCCAGTTGCAGCAGGAGGGTACTTTTTCCGATGCCCGGCTCCCCCCCCAACAACACCACCGAGCCCAGTACGATTCCTCCCCCTAGCACCCGATTCATTTCCTGATCTGGGGTAAACAACCGCCTTTCCTGGCTTGCTTCAATCTCTTGAATGGGTTTGGGAGTGCTCTGGGTCGCCCATGCTTGCTTGCTGATGGTTGGCTGCTGGGCCGTGATTCGTTCTTCTGTGAGCGAACCCCAAGCCCCACAGGCGCTGCATTGCCCCATCCATTTGATGTGCTCTGCGCCACATTCCTTACAAAAATATATGGTTTTTGCTTTCTTAGCCATGAACCAAAATTACACCCTTTTCAAAGGCCCAACAACTTTTTCCCTTGACCAAATTTGTGAATACTTAGAATTATTTCTATTATTGGACTAATCCGGGATGGTAATGAAACCGGGATGAAACAAATTCTTGCCCTTGTCCTCGCTCTGGCTTTAGCTTCTGGCAGCCTATTTTCACAATCTCGCTCTTCCATAGAGAGCCTGAAGAACCAACTTCCTCATTTGGAAGGGGTGGAGAGGATCAATTCTCTCCACGAATTGGCTCGTCGGACGGCTCCTGACTCCTTGAAAAGTGCGATCGCTTTCTTGGAGGAAGCAATTGTGCTGGGAGAATCCTTGGAAGAGTCAGCGCTCCAGATGGAGTCAATCCTCCTCAAAGGAAACCTCCTTTGGGTCCACTATCGGACCCTGGAAGATCGGCAGATGGCGGTCAATAGCTATCTCGATGCCAATCGCCTTGCGGAATCCAATGAATTCATTTCCCTACAAGCCCAAACTGCTTATTTGGCAGGAAAAGGGTACGCGCAATTCGAAGAGTATCAACTGGCACTGTTTCATTTGTTTCGCTCCGCGATTCAGTTTGAGGCATTGGATGATTCCAAAAATTTGATCGAGGCGTATGTAGCCATTGGGGATATTTTTCGGGAAAATCAATCTGTAGAGCAAGCCAATCGATATTGCCAAAAAGCCTTGCAACTCGCAGACGCAATGGGAGCAGATTCCCTCCGCGCCCAGATTTACTACAATCTGGGAAGTTTCAATTTGGATAAAGGCAATGAGCAGACCGCCTGGTCTTTCTTGAGTGAATCCCTGCGGTTGGCAGAGGCTCACCTGCCCGAATCGGGGCAAATCTCTCCCTTGATCAAACTCGCCGAGACGCAAATTTTGATTGGCCAACCAGCAGAGGCAAAAACCAATCTGGATCGAGCCATCCAACTGGCCAAAACCTACCAACAACCCGCTCAGCTAGCGGAAGGGTATTATGCGCTCGCCAAATGGGCGGATGCTCAGCAAAACCCCAAACAATCCATTGCTTATCTGGATACCAGTTCTGCTGGCTTCATTGCCCTTGGCCAGGAATACCCCATCCTCCAGAATTATCAACTCTATGCCAAACAATACATGGCATTGGAGGACCTGAATCGGATGCAATACTACTCGGAATTGCGTCAATCAAAAATGGATTCCTTACAGGTCATCCGCAAGCGAGACATGATCACCAAGATGGAAATCCTGTACGAAACCCAGCAGAAGGATCTCCGATTGGCGACAAAAGAACTAGATATCGCCAAGAAGGAAGCGCGAATGAAAATCGTGATGATGATTGGGGTCCTGCTGCTGATGCTGGTGATTTTTCTGATATGGCAGTTTTTGAGCAGCAACAGGCCAATCAAGTCCTCGAACATCAGGTAGAAGAACGGACCAGTGCGCTGCGAACCGTCAATGGCGAACTAGATACCCTGGCTTATCGGACGGCTCATGACATTCGGGGTCCGGTAGCCCGCTTGTTGGGACTTTGTCAGGTAGCCCTCATGGAACAGGGCGATCCTGAAGAGGCCCATGAACTATTGGAATTGATCCAACAGGAAGCTTTTGAAATGGACATCATGCTCCATCGCTTTCTGGAAGTGAACAACATCAAACATCAAAAAGAGCCGGATAAATACATTCGGGTCAGCGATATGGTAGATGACCTTCTTCGGGAATTGGATCATCTCGAAGGGCATGCAGCGATTGATTTTCAGAAAAATATCGAACCGGGACTACAGGTGGTCACCAATGAGACCATCTTTCGCATCTTGTTGAAAAATCTGCTGGAAAATGCCATTCGATTCTACCGAAAATCCGGCAGCGGTCCGAATTACCTTCGGATCAGCGGGTGGTTGGATTCCCAAGGGCAAATGCAACTCAAAATCGCCGACAATGGGATTGGCATAGATCCAGAAGTAGAACCCTACATTTTCAACATGTTCTACCGGGGAACCCATGCCTCCACCGGACTAGGCTTGGGGCTCTATGCCGCCAGATTAGCGGCCAGCCGATTGGGCGCAAGCCTCACCTATGAAGGCAACAATCCCGAAGAAACGGAGTTTCGCATTGTCCTCTGATTCCCTTCTCTCATTTTGGGCTTCCGGGGTTTCTCCGTATG
>JBCCCJ010001105.1:0-2836 GCA_039033615.1 Bacteroidota bacterium | reverse complement strand
CGTCATTCAAGTGCTATCACATTCAGAAACCAATATAGATAAGTCGCTGAATATATGCGAATCTTGCTGGTTGATGACCTGAATCAGATGACTTCCCTGACTTCGCGTGGGGGAATCATTCTGTTGGAGGCAGGGGAGGCGTATCGGTGGTCGACAGTGCCTCGGCTGCCGCTTTCTCCTTGCGAGCTTGGCGGAAATAGAGGAAGAGGGTCAGAATCAGCCCAAACATGATGGACATATCCGCCACATTGAAAATGCCGGTGCGGGCAAATTCAAGATCTATGTGGAGGAAATCCGTTACAGAACCATACTTAATTCGATCATAGATATTGCCAATGCCACCTCCTATGGCGAAGCTCAAGCCGACCAACATGCCTCTGGATAGGTCATCTTGCAGGACCAACATCACAAACGCACCCAACAAGGCGATACAGGGAATGATCAGCAGGACCAATTTTCTGACAGGTTCTGGCCAGTCACTGCCCAAGCTGAGGAAAGCACCTGAATTCTCGGCATTGGTGAGGATCAGGTTGTGGCCAATTACCTCTATGGTCTCATTAGGGGCTACCCGCTCCCGCACCACGGCTTTGCTCACCTGATCGCATCCCACATTTACCAAAACAATGAGGAGGATCAATAAGATTCGAATCAAGAACTGCTGTTTCATACCCACAAAAAATGAGCTGCTAAGTTACAAAGGCTTGGGCGAGTTCCCTAGACTTTGGAACAAACCCGCTTGCTTCTGTACTTTCGCACCTATGGAACCGTCAATCATTCGACTCGGAGGCGTACCCGAGCACTTCAACCTACCCATTCACCTGGCCATAGAACGAGGGGAATTCTCCAGCCGTGGCGTAGAGGTCAGTTGGACTACTTTTGGGGGAGGGACTGGACAAATGACCAAAGCCCTTCGAGAGGGAGAAGTGGACATCTGCGTCTTGCTCACAGAAGGCATCATCACCGACATTGTTCGAGGCAATCCGAGCAAAATCATCAGTGAATACGTGATCACCCCGTTGAGTTGGGGGATCCATACTGCGGCGGACAATCCCCTCCAGCATTATGAGGAGATTTTTTCGAGAAAATACGCCATCAGTCGCTTTGGTTCTGGCTCTCACCTGATGGCCATTGTAGATGCCATGAGTCGGGGAGAGACCATCCAAAAAGAACAGTTTCATGTCATCAAAAATCTGGAAGGAGGCTTGGAGGCCCTGAAGCAACAGGAGACGGATGTATTTTATTGGGAGAAATATACCACCAAGCCCTATGTGGACGCTGGAAAACTCCGCCGACTAGGGGTATATCGCACTCCTTGGCCTTGTTTTGTCATCGCAGCCAGAGACGAAATTTTGGAGAAACAGCCAGAGAATGTCATTCGGATTCTGCGGACCATCCACGACTGCTGTGATTCCTTCATGCGAAGAGACGAAAATATTTGGCTGGTAGCCAAACGATATGGGCTGGAAACCAAAGATGCCGAAGGCTGGTACCACAGCACAGAATGGGCCATTCATGGCTGGGTAAGCAACAAAATGCTCAAGAATGTGATGTACCACCTCAAGGCGGCGGAGATTGTAGGGGAGCAACCGATGCCTGAATTGATCTGGAAAAGGAGATAATGAGAATTTGCACGTAAGGGACGGACTTTTTTTTGTAAGTTAATTGTTCGACAATCAAAGCAAGTCTCTCATGCATACGGCTGACTACTATCAGCAATTGATCCATACGTTGGTGAAGGATTCGCCCACCCTGTGCGATTGGATGCACCAGGAGCCTTTGCTTGGGATGGGGGTGGTAGCGCCAGGGGAATACCTCCCCAACTGGAATCGGGCGGCTGGGATATATTTGGGGATTTCTGAAGATCCAGGGGCATACTGGGAATTGTTGTCCGATCTCAACAAAGAATCTTGGCAACGCTGGATTCATACTTTTCAACGCTCAGCAGAAGAAAAGGCCAATTTCTGCCTGGGGTGGGAACGAGAAGGGCACAAAGATCGTTGTGTCCCGATTTCCGCCATAAAATTCACCCACCCGGAGCGAGAAGAGGCTTGGATACTGCTGGCGATTCGTTGGAAAGACCCGGAAGAAACTCCCTATGTAGATGACCTTTCTGAAGTAGAGGCCCTCCTTCAAATGCCACACCATCAGGTGGTCATAGAAGCCCTCAGTGAGGGAATTGTGGTCCAGAATACCAAGGACGAAATTGTCTTGTGCAATGATTCGGCAGCGACCATCCTGGGATTAACCAAGGATCAATTGCTGGGGAAAGACTCTTTTGACCCCCGCTGGAAGGCCCTCAAAGGAGATGGAACGCCCTTTTTGCCAGAAGAACACCCCTCGGTATTGGCCATTCGACAAGGAACCCCCTCAGTCGGGGATTTTGATGAATGTATTCACCGGGAAAGGAACCCGGTCGATCATTTCGGTGAATGCCCAACCCATTCTGGATGCTGGTGGGAAGATCATCGGTTCCGTCGCGACCTTTCAGGACATCACGGAACAAAAAGAAAACGAACAGCAACTGCGATTTCAGGCCAATTTGCTGGCAAGCGTAGGACAAGCCCTCATTGCGGCGGATGTGGAAGGTAAGGTCACCTATTGGAATCACATAGCAGAAGACATGTTTGGCCTATCTGCCGACGAAGCCATAGGCCTCTCTTTGTTAGAGGCAGCTCCCAACGACAAGACTCCCGAAGAATTGGGAAATATCATGGGCAAGCTGATGGAAGGGAAGGTTTGGACCGGAGTCTGTAGATTTTTGGGAAAAAATGGGCAGGCGTTTCCTGGTCGGTTGCAAGACAGCCCGGTGTTGAATGAAGAAGGGCAATTCATAGGG
>JBCCCJ010001104.1:0-2837 GCA_039033615.1 Bacteroidota bacterium | reverse complement strand
TTGAGGCGCGGATCGCGGCCGAGCCCGAAGTGCGGGAAGCCGTTCTGCTTCGCAAGATGGAGCGTGCCGCTGTGCAGCAACTCATTGCCAAGGATCTCCGGGCCAAGATGAAAACCTGGCAGGCCGAAAAGGAAGCCATGCCTGAATCAACTCAGCCTTCTTCGTCCATCCGCCCGCTATGGATTGGGGGACTAGTTGCCGCCGCGGCGGCAGTGGCTTTGTTGTTGTGGGTGATTTTTACCCCTTCTCAAGATCCCCTCGCCCTCCCAGAAGAAGGCGAATTTGCGGAACAACCCCAACTTACCGATGATAGTGCTGCCCAGATGACTCCTACTCCAAATGAAGCCAATAAGCTCCTGACCTATGTGGAACAGGAGGAGCAGAAAACCCTCGATCTGTTTCCTACTCCGCTAGCGAACAATATTCGGGGAGCAGAAACCTCAGAGGAGGAGGATCTTTCCGAACAAATTAAGGCAAGTGCGGAAGCCAAAAATTGGACTCATTTGATCAATTTGTTAAAAACAGTTTCTTCATCAGACTCAACCTATCAATGGGTCCAAGAAGAACTTCCAAAAGCTTATGGGAAAGTTGGACAGTTTGCAATGGCTGCTCAGGGATTCCAAACCTTAAAACAAACGAATAACAATAATGTCAGTCTTCGACAAGAATATGAATGGTATTTACTTCTTAGTTGGCGATTAGCTGGTCCGAACTTCTATTCTCAAGCGGATTCTCTGTTAGCAATCGTACAAAGCTCCCAACATAATTATGCACCCAATGCAGCAGCATTATTCCCTATGCAACGCTAAGGGCTGATCCATAGCTCCCAATCCGATGAACCCCGCCCAAAAATAAGGAGCAGCGAATTTTCGATGCTTTGAAACAAACTGTTTTTTTGCTTGCCATAAGGCATCTTGAGGAGGAAGACCTACTTTCACCCCTTGATAGAATTCCTCCATCAACAGTTGCGTAGTGCTATCTCTGATCGACCAAAGGGTCATGATTACTCGTTTGGTACCAGCATAGGCAAAGGCTCGGCCCAAACCAACAACCCCTTCATTACTTTGTAATTCACCCAAGGCCGTTTCGCAAGCCGAAAGTACAACCAATTCCGAAGGGATCTGCAAACTGTACAGTTCTCGTCCATATACCTTAGCATAAGTTCCGGGAGTATTTCCAGCCAAGGTCAGATAAGCAAAGTCCCCGTCTACATCATTCGAGACTCCATGGGTACTGAGGTGTAAGATCTGCTGTGAGGAAGCTAATTCCTTGAAGCGGGTTTTGGTAGCCTGATCACTTACAAATACCGCTGTCTGGGGAAACAATCCTTGTAAGGTCGCTACTTCAGTTTGGCTTTCTGGGAGTTGGCTCATCTTCAAACCAAGGGAATCAGTTTCTTCTCTTAAAGATTGATCAGTAAAGGGCGCCATAGCCAAGATTCCTCTTTGAATGATTCGGTTTCGATGCTGCATCTGCTGCCAAAGTTTGGCGGAGTAATTGTAGCTAAGGTTATGATGAAGACCTAGGAATTCATAGTTAGGATAGTCTCCAATCTGATCTGAAGGTTGCCTCAATAGGGCTCCAAAAGGTAACTGCCCGAGTATACCATCTGGGACGATGACCACGCGCTCGCCGACTTCGTCTTCAATCGGTTGCCAAAGGATTTGATACAATCGATGGGCCCATGATGGGAAGCTATCTTCCCTCGCTAGCGGACGGAAGCTGCGGTCCCCCATGAAACGGTAGGTAATTGACTCGTTATGGAATTGCTTTACCAGTTGCTCAACATCTTCTGTTAGAGGCACTCTTCGAAGTAAGACGCGACCTTGTTGAACCAGAAGAATGAACAACCGTTCCTCTCCCAACGCGTACTCGACCAAGCTCTCTCCTGGAGCAAGCAGGGTTTGCTGCAATTCGGCTAGAGGGAGCGGGCTGAGGTCGTGAACCGCTTGGAAGTAAGCGGGATTTGCTTTCTGAAAGATAGAAAGCAGAGAATCAAGCCGATCATTCAATGTGTTGATTTGTTGATCTAAGGAGGGACATTGGATATTTTCACAACTAATATCCTGACAGCATTCTTTCTTTTTTACTTCCGCTTGGACGAGTTGTTGGCGCAGGCTTGTCTCTAGTCGGAGTTGTTCCTGCGAGATACCAGGAAAGGTTCGGATGTCTGCTTGTTTCAGGGCTTGAAGCAGCACAATCCCTTTATTGCTTTCGATCACTTCATAAGCGATTTTGAGATATTCTTTGTTTCCCTCTGTTAGGTACCGTTCGTAGATCGCCTCCAGAATTTCTGAGATCAAATTAGGTTGCAAACTATTAGCAGTACGTTGGTTTTCTGGCGCAGAAAATTGACTCCGATAGGCTTGTAGAAACTCAAAGGTTTGGATCGCCTCCTCATACCAGGCTAAGAGAGTAGAATTCGAAGGTTGAGCCTGGTACTGCATGGCTCGATTTGCCAAGAATTCCTCTCTCAACAACAGCAAAGTGATGCCATTTTGCATCGTGGGTAGCCCCGGCAAGTTGGAAACCTGTTCTGAGGATGTTTGCAAGTAAGACAAAGCTTTGGAGTAGTCTCCTCGCTGATTGTACAATTTTCCAAACAAATACATGGTTTCAGGTAGAAACACTGAGCCACTTAATTCCGCGGCCTCCCTCGCAGTCTGAAGCGCTGCCTCTGCCTGGCCCCAGTTCTCTCGTTTCATCTCGATCAGTCCCAGACCATTGTAATAGTAGGCAGTATTTTGGGGATCATTTACACTTTTCTCACAAGCAACTTGATAGTAATGAAGGGCCGAATCCAGTTCATTCAATTCCCGAAAAGCAACCGCAATGGC
>JBCCCJ010001103.1:0-2837 GCA_039033615.1 Bacteroidota bacterium | reverse complement strand
TCATTGATTCTCACGGGAAAGTTGTCAAAGCGGTCACTGGTGCCCATGATTGGGCAAGCGAAAAACAACTTACCTTTCTGCGTGACCTTCCCTAAGAAAAATTTGTGGTTCCCTTTTCGCACAGCGAGAAGGATTTTCAAGAATCTCAGCGTATTTTTTGCTGGGAATCCGTGTCCTTTTGCTTAATTTTGTAAGAATGGGCCAAAGAAATTTTCAGCATCACTTACGAGGCCTTTGGCCCCCTCAGACCCCTACCAGTTAGTGTAGTTAACCTTCCGAGATGGCAGATCCTCTTTCTTTTCTCAGTAACGCTACCCCAGAATACATCGAGCAGATGTATCGCTCTTATCAAGCCGATGCAAATTCCGTAGACAAGGATTGGCAGCGGTTTTTTTCGGGTTTTGATTTTGCAACCACTCAATACGGAGAACCTGTAGGCTTGAGTGAGAGCGAAGGCAGTGCAATCGCTTCCAAGGAGATCAATGTGCTCAACCTGATCAATGATTATCGGACGCGTGGGCATTTGTTTACCAAAACCAATCCCGTCCGCCAGCGCCGCACCTACAAACCTACCCTGGAACTCGACCAGTACGGTTTAGCAGAAGGAGACCTGAACACGGTCTTTCAAGCAGGGAAAGACGTAGGCTTAGGGCCTGCCAAGCTGAAAGACATTGTCTACCTGCTGGAAGAGACCTACTGCCAGTCCATCGGGGCAGAGTTCAAATATCTTCGGATTCCGGAAATGGTGCAATGGTTCCAGCAACGGATGGAACGCACCCGAAATCAGCCCGATTTTGACATGGAGACCAAACGACACATCCTGTCGATGCTCAATAAGGCGGTCATCTTCGAAAAGTTCTTGGGAACCAAATTCGTTGGACAAAAACGATTTTCGCTCGAAGGGGCCGAATCTACCATCCCGGCCCTGGATGCAGTCATCGAGAAAGGTGCTGACCTGGGCATCGAAGAATTCATCATCGGGATGGCCCACCGGGGACGACTCAATGTCCTGGCGAACATTCTGCAAAAAGAATACGACGAAATCTTCTCTGAATTCGAAGGAAAAGAATACGAAAACTCTGTGTTCCAGGGCGACGTCAAGTATCACATGGGGTATTCGGCGGATGTCAAGACCAGTCACGACAAGAAAGTCCACCTCAGTCTCATGCCCAACCCCTCCCACCTGGAGGCAGTAGATCCGGTCGTACAAGGTTCCGCCCGCGCCAAGATCGACCTAAAATATGGAGGAGACTCTTCTAAGCTCGCTCCGATTCTCATTCACGGAGACGCGGCGATTGCGGCGCAAGGGGTGGTCTATGAAGTCATTCAAATGTCTCTCCTGGAGGGCTACAAAACCGGAGGCACCATTCACCTGGTGATCAACAATCAGGTAGGATTCACCACCAACTATATCGATGGCCGTTCCAGCACCTACTGCACCGACATCGCAAAGGTGACCCTCTCTCCGGTGTTTCACGTCAATGGAGACGATGCCGAAGCGCTGGTTTACGCGATCGAGATGGCGATGGAATTTCGCCAAAAATTCAATCGGGATGTCTTCATCGACATCTTGTGCTACCGCCGCCACGGCCACAATGAAGCCGATGAGCCGGCCTTCACCCAACCCCTCCTCTACCAAACCATTCGTAAGCATCCTGACCCACGTAAGATCTATTTTGAAAAGCTGTTGAATTCTGGCGACGTGGCTGCGAATATGGCCAAGGAATTGGAAAAGGAATTCAAAGCAACCTTGCAAGGAGAATTGGAAGAAGCTCGCGCCAAAACGCAGCTGACCCATGCGCCCTATCTCAAAGGAACCTGGGATGGCATTCGAAGGGTGAGAAACAGCGACTTCGATGAACTTTCTCCAGACACAGGGGTAGAACTAGACACGCTGACTCATATCCTCAAGCGACTGCACGAGATTCCTGAAGATTTCAACGCACACAAGAAGATTGTCAAGTTGTTTGGAGATCGGATGAAGATGTTGGAGAATGACAAATTGGATTGGGCCCTGGGCGAATTGCTAGCCTATGGCACTTTGGTGTTGGAAGGACACAATGTCCGATTGAGCGGGCAAGACGTTAAAAGAGGTACTTTTTCTCACCGCCACTCGGTGATTGTCTCGGTGGAGGATGGCAAGGAACAAACTTACACCCCCCTCAATGATATCGATCAAGAGCAGCAAGGCGTGTTTCATGCCCATAATTCCCTGCTGTCAGAATACGGGGTACTCGGCTTTGAATACGGATATAGCATCACCAACCCGAACAATCTGGTGATTTGGGAAGCCCAATTTGGCGACTTTGCCAATGGATCGCAGATCATGATGGATCAATACATTTCGAGCGGAGAAACCAAATGGCAGCGCATGTCAGGTCTGGTACAACTGCTGCCACATGGTTTTGAGGGGCAAGGGCCAGAACACTCTTCTGCCCGAATGGAGCGATACCTGGAATTGTGCGCAAGGAAAAACATGCAGGTGCTGAATTGTACCACTCCTGCCAACCTTTATCATGCTTTGCGCCGCCAAATCCACCGAGAATTCCGCATCCCGCTGGTGGTTTTCAGCCCTAAAAAACTGTTGCGCTATCCCCTTTGTGTCAGTCCCCTGGCTGATTTTGGACCTGGGACACGCTTCCAGGAAGTGATCGACGATCCGGTAGTAAAGCCAAAACAGGTCAAGCGGGTCCTGCTCTGCTGTGGAAAAATGTACTACGATTTGTTGGAGAAGCAGCAAACCGAAAAGCGCAAAGATGTAGCCATCATCCGGATGGAACAGTTGTATCCTTTGCCGATCCAACAGATCAGAGCGATTCAGGAAAAGTATACCAATG
>JBCCCJ010001102.1:0-2839 GCA_039033615.1 Bacteroidota bacterium | reverse complement strand
TGCTGATGGGAACCGCGATGGTTGCCAGGAGCACAAACCAACGTAAGCGCCGAAACCAGCTAAAATCCAGTAATTTTTTGGCGTAGAAGACGATGGGTGGCACCAACAACACAAAGTCCGTCAGCTCAAGGCGACTGTATTTGAACAAAAGCATCAAGCTCACGCCAGCCAACCAAGTAGCCATCGCGACTTCAGCAGCGCGAACTTTCACGACATAACTGAAAAAGCGAATCCGGAAGTGGAAGAATCCGATCAGCGCAAAAAGTAGAACACTCCCCCAAGCGAGGAGCCAGGACAGCAAGGTTTGGCCTACCTCAAACGGGTACCATTCATGGGTTCCCAAATTGATTCGGTCCCAATAGTACAAGACACCAATGTCCCAGAAAGCGGCCAGCGTACCTTGGTAAAACATCCAGTATAACACCGCTCCGAGAATGACCACCAAGCCGCCAATCAAAGCCAATAATTCATGTACCTGAGGGCTTCGAATCAGAAAATACCCGATGAGTAAGCCGACCAAAATGAACACCGCCTTATACGAAGCCAGGATACAAATCATCATCCAGACCCCAGCCAGATACATTTGTTGCAGATTGGAACTCCGTTTGTCTCCCAATTCCATCAACTGATTAAAGGCAATGGTCATCGGAAGCAAGACAAATAGCGAAGCGCTCATTTGTTGGGTGTACCAGGGAGTAGAAACCAACAACACATACAGCAAGGAGGTCAACCCCAGATCTTTCCGAAACAATTTGTGTTGAGCCAGAATGCCATTGAAATAGACCGCCGAAAGGTACACGTATAAACAAGTAGCGATTCGAATGGCGGGTAAGGCGCCCCCTCCAAACACCTTCACAAAGGCCGCGTACAGCCACGGCATCAAGGGAGGACCAGCGTACCAGGCATCTCCATACAAGGCATGCCCATCGGCGATGCGTTGGCCAAGCAGGATCAAGAGAGATTCTTCCTCCAAATAAAAATCCCCCAAGAAGGTCGGCAGACGCAACAAAGGGATGGAGATCAGCAAGATCAGGTGGATCGAAGGAGGAATATTTAGGAGGTATCGTAGCAAAAGCGCAGGGATATGTACCTTTGTGAGGTTCCAAGTGTTGGGACAAGTGTAAAAGTAATCATTTGCTCGTGAAGCCCGAACATCTCAGTGCCCAAATCTTTGCCAAACGGTCCTGTCTGTGTGTAGGATTGGATACGGATCTCTCCCGCATTCCTGCTCATTTGCTCCAAGAAAAAGATCCGGTGTTTGCTTTCAACCGGGAAATCATCGCTGCGACCCAGGAATTTGCGGTAGCTTATAAGCCCAACCTCGCCTTTTATGAAGCCTTGGGACCAAAAGGCTGGGAGAGCTTGCAGAAAACCCTCGAACTCATTCCGGAGGACATCATGGTCATTGCGGATGCCAAGCGGGGCGACATCGGCAATACCTCTCGTTTGTATGCCCAGGCCTTTTTTGAAGAAATGAAGGTCGATGCGGTAACTGTGGCTCCTTATATGGGGCAAGACTCCGTGGGGCCTTTTTTGGCGTTTGAGGACAAATGGGTGTTTTTGCTAGCCTTGACCTCCAATCCTGGAGCCGCTGATTTTCAGTATATGCAGGAAGGAGAGGAGGCACTGTACCAACGGGTGCTGCGCACCGCGGGAAAATGGAGCGAGGATACGCCCGGGCATTTGGGCTTTGTGGTAGGTGCCACCCGGGCTGAAGCCATGCAAGAAGTTCGAGCCCTTGCTCCCAACGCTTGGCTGCTGGTTCCGGGGGTTGGAGCACAGGGAGGCGATCTTCACAGTGTTTGTCAGCATGGTCGCACCGAGGAAGGCGGCTTGCTGATCAATTCGAGCCGGGGCATCATCTACGCGGGCAATGATCGAAATTTCGGCCATGCAGCAGAACAAGCAGCCCGTGCGTTACAAGAGCAGATGTCCCCCTATTTCGTCTCATAATTGTCCTTTTTCCGCCTACCGAAGCCTACATTCGAGCGGAGCAGAAAAAAAATGTCCGTTCTCCATGTAAAGTGGGGAAGCACTGCGTCTATTTGATGAATGATGCAAATTAAGGCCATATTTGGGATAGATAATTTGCTAAAGGAATGATTGGATTTGAGGTTCTGACAAGCAATTTCGACGAAGAATAGCGAGCTATTTTGAGGAGAAAATGTGATGTTCAGGTTCTTAAAGCCAGGGATTCCCGAGGAAACTAGCATCCCAAACATGGTCTACGTTCAACCCAACTGTAAAGCGTAGACAAGGGGTAGGACACAACGGAAGCTGCTAATCTCGAAACAGTTGTAAATTAGGTTGCGTAGTACAGGATAGGACACCCAATACCACAACCCTTTGTTACTCTCTGTTACGATTCAATTCTTTGGCAAGAGCCGTTCAGCCAGGCTGAACGCTATGGCCGACCTTCCCGACAAAGATCTGGTGCGCCAGTATCAAAGCGAGGAGGACACCCATGTGATTTCGATTCTCATGGAAAGATACTCCTCTGCAATTGTGGGGATGAGTATGAAATACTTAAAAGATGACGAAGCCGTTCGGGATTTCGCCAATGATTTGTTCCTGAAATTGCAGGGCAAACTCAAGGAGGCGGTGATCCAGAAAAGCTTCAAAAGCTGGCTGTTGACCATGGTCTCCAATCAGCTGAAGGACCTGATCCGAAAGCAAAACGTGCGGCAGGACTACAAAATTCGCGTGGCCAGCAATGGTCAGGAATTGGTAGAAGAAGAGGTAGATTTTGAGATGGACAAAATCCATCTCGCCAATGCCTTGGGAGAGCTTTCGGAAGACGCCATTGCCACACGGCGCACAAGGATTTCGTGGATCTTGT
>JBCCCJ010001101.1:0-2841 GCA_039033615.1 Bacteroidota bacterium | reverse complement strand
TTGTACACCTTTTTCAGGGAGAGTTGAGCATCTAATATCAATATCCACAGGGTTTTACAATCATCTCTTCTGAGGAATGCTCCATCGTTGGAAATCGAAAACTTGGTCTCTTTATCTTTATCAAGCACCCCGTCTTCAAATCCATGTTCTTCCATCAACAATACCCGCCGACCGTCTGAAAGAGGCAATTCCTCCACGAGGTCCAGGTATCTGAGAAAATCTGAGGTGGGCATTTCCAACTGGATGTTGCTGGTACTCTTACCATGGATAGGATCGATCAATAGGCCATTCCACTGCTCAAGATTTTTTCGCAAGGAGTAGAATCGCTCTCCGGTATCTAACTGGAAGAAACTTGCATACCGATGGCCCGCTTGTTCTTCTATTTGGGTATCGATCAGTTGAAAAGTGGCATCCTTTTCGGATAGGGAGAGCAAGTGATAGCGAAACCAACGGGTTTTGGTTCGTTTCCCAACTGGGTTGACTTTGTACATCCGAAGTTTGGCAGACATTACCACTTCCCCTTCATTCGTGATGAACCAGCAAGGGGAATACCCCCAATCCTTTTCTTCTTGAATTTCTTTTTCCCACAGCAAATTGAGTTCTGTATCAAAGACAGAGAAACCCCACCGGGTTTCTCTATGACCTTTGGTTTCAGGAATATTGGATCTCAACAAGATATGAGAAGAGTCAGCTGATAGGGAGCAGGATGGATACCCGTGAGCCGCATCAATATCCTCAGAATAATCAACGCTTAACAGGAGCTTCCCTTCCTCCCCGACTACCAAATCATCAGCTTCTATCGGGAACGCCCTAATTTCATATCTGCGCTCTTTGGAATATGGGATTTTTACTACTAAAAAGAATTGGCCTGATGGATTTTGGAACGCCCAAATCGGCAGATGTTTGTTAGGCAGCGCCATGACCTGTTTATCTACGGAGGCGAAATCCCGGCTGATTTTGACAAAGTAGTTTTTGTTCTTCATCCAATTTGGATTCACGTCCACGTTAGGGAATCCAGTGGTAGCCGACTGATAGAAATAAAAATGGTCCTGATCGAGGCCAAACAGCTGTGGGGGGATCTCAAAGGTACCTTTGGAAAAGCCCTCACTGATCGTGACCGAGTAGGGCGTCTGAGCAACTGATACCTGAATGCCGATCAACAGACTACAGATAGCGAAAAAGGATTTCATGGGCGATTTCTTTTTGTGGAGATTTGTACGTGGGAATTCTTCACAAAATAACTTCTCTATGGCATTCTTTCAATTCTGGCAGCTACCTACCAATAAGGGGTTCCTTTGCCCGATCTTGCTTCTCTTACTCAGTTGCCAATTTGCCTGTAGCCGCCGCGCTGCCCCCAAGCAGCCTTTTTCCACCTATCCCATTTCTCCAGCGCCGGATTATTCGCATCCGTCGGCCTGGTCTTGTCTGCCGGACAAGGAGGATTTTGCGGATGGAACTCCGGCGGGAACGAATCCAGAAGCCCAGGCCACTGCTTCCGTAGATGTATTTTTCATCCACCCGACGACTTTCAACCGAAAAAAAGCCTGGAATGCCTCGGTCCTGGACCAGGAAACCAACGCCAAGACCGATGAATGGGCGATCAAGCATCAGGCCAGCATTTTCAACGCTTCGGGCAAGGTGTATGCACCTCGCTATCGGCAGATGGTCTTTCGAGGTTTTTTTGGGGAAGACAGTCTTTCCCGTCAACAAGCGCTGGATTTGGCCTACCAAGACGTACGGCGAGCCTTTGAGGTCTATCTGGACCAATACAATCAGGGCAGGCCGATCCTCATCGCCGGGCATAGCCAGGGGACAGTTCACGGCATCCGGCTGCTGAAGGAATTTTTCGATGGCCAGCCGCTTTCGGAACAATTGGTTGCCGCTTATCTGCCGGGCTGGCCCATCACGGAGCGGAATTTTGGGGACCTCCCCTTTTGTGAGAGGCCGGAGCAAACGGGTTGTGTGGTCAGTTGGGCCAGTTGGAAGACGGGAGCCGAACCCGAGGGCATGGATACCTATTACCGGGATGCAGTGGTGGTGAATCCCATCACCTGGCAGTTGGATACGACTTTGGCTCCGAAATCTGCCCACAAAGGCTATCTCAGCATCAGGTACAAAAAACTCCGCCCCCAGCATGTCGATGCGCAAGTATATCAGGGCATTTTGTGGGTGAGTTCTCCCTTTCGGATTTCACCGACCAAAAACTATCACGTCGGAGATTTCAATTTGTTTTGGGAAGATGTGCGGCAAAATGTAGCCTTGCGGGTGGAAGAATATTTGAAGGAGTAGAAGACAGATTGCGATGCTGTCAGAGGCCAGAACGCCCCGAAAGACGGGGTTGTCAGAGAATGATTCTTGAACAAGAGGAAGAGGAAACCAAAACATGTAAAAGGTTGATTGATCAAGAAGGCTATCTTTTTCCCAAAATCGACATTCTTCTGCTCCCTACTCCCAGAACCCAGAACCCAGAACCCCAATCAACCCATCCACCAACCAACTCACATTCATGATCAAGAACCTCCTCATTGACCTTGGCGGTGTCCTCTACGAAATCAACATTGCCAAAACCCTGGATGCCTTCCGGGCTTTGCAACGTCCAGTTGCGCGAGTGCTGGATTTCAGCAAACAGAATGAAGCCCGCTGGTTTTATCTGCTGGACATTGGGCAGACTGATTTTGAAGGCTTTGCCGAGGGATTGAAAACAGAGTTTCAGGTGGAAGCTTCTCATGCGCAGATTCAGGAGATTTGGCTGGACTTATTGATTGGTCTCTTTCCTGGCCGAGTGGAGCAGGTTCGTCAATTGGCTCAGCGGTACAAAATCGCTCTGCTCAGCAATACCAG
>JBCCCJ010001100.1:0-2842 GCA_039033615.1 Bacteroidota bacterium | reverse complement strand
GCGATTTACAAGCCGCCAAGATCAAGATCATGGCCACCAAAAAGGGGAAGGATTTCATGTCAGTCAGAGGTTGAAGGGATCACAAAATGCTGACTCCAGCGAATTTTTGGAGAAGATTGGAAACAAAAATCAAGGCCAGAACCACGGGACAAACGTAGGTGATCATGACGTTGATCGCCGTTTCTAGCCAGGAACCTTTGTATTTCGGGTTGCCAATGGCGATTTCATCACTGAGGTTGTTGGTTTTCCACCTCACCCCAATGAAGATGCTCATCAACATTCCGCCCAATGGTAGCCCAACTTCAGAAAAGGTGTCGGCCACCAAATCCAGGAAGGATTTGCCGCTCTCGCCCCCGTAGGTCAGGTTGGACAACCAGTCCACGGCCCCAAAAGAAACCATGCTGGGAAGACCAAGCAGGAAAATGACCGCGGCCATGGTGATCACTGCTTTTCTACGAGGCCATTTGCGTTCGTCCACCAAATAGGCCACGGGAACTTCCAGCAGCGAAATGGTCGAAGTCAAAGCAGCCACACATAATAGTAAGAAGAAGGTACCACCGACAATTCGACCAGCGATGGCTCCCATACCCTGGAAAATGCCAGGGAGAATGGTGAACACCAAGCCGGGGCCACCTTCTGTTTCCAATCCTGCGCTGAACACCAGTGGCAGCATCAATAGACCAGAGAGGAAGGCCACCGATGTATCGGCCAGGGTAACGATGGTGGCTGAGGTGGTGATGTTGTCAGATTTGCTGATATAAGAACCGTAGGTGATCAAGGCTCCCATTCCCAGAGATAAGGAGAAGAAGGCTTGTCCCATGGCGGAATTGAGTACGCCGAGGTTGAGTTTGGAGAAGTCCGGCGTCAGGTAGTAGGCCACCCCTTCGCCCGCGCCAGGTAAGGTAAGTGCGTAAATGATCAGGGCAATCAAGATGGCAAAGAGCATTGGCATGAGGATCTTGGAGGCGGATTCAATTCCTTTTTGGATGCCTCGCAATACCACAAATCCGGTGAGCAACATGAAAGCCAAGGAAAAGAGGAAGTTATCCCCAATATCTGCCGCATAGGTACCGAAGAAAGCTCCATGGTCTTCTTGTGCCAGCAGATCCCCAAAAGAGATCTGTAAAAAGTAGCCAAAGGACCATCCAGCCACGACATTGTAGAAGGAGAGAATCATCAGGCCACAGATGACGCCAAGCAAGCCCACCCAGGACCAGCTCTTTCCGCCCAATTGCTTATAGGCCCCAAAAGGATTGGCTCCGGTTTTTCGCCCCATCGCTATTTCGCCCACCATGACCGGAAAACCGATCAGGAAGATACAAATGATGTACACGAAGAGGAATGCACCGCCCCCATTGTCAGCGGTCTCGTAGGGGAACTTCCAGATATTGCCCAAACCTACTGCTGAGCCTGCCGCCGCCGCTACAAATCCTAGCCGGCTGGAAAATCCAGATCTTGCCGTAGCCATAAAAGTGAGTTAGTTCAAGGTTAGTAATGCGCAGCCAAGATAACAGAAATTTCCGTTATGGGGAGGATTTGCGCAGAAAGCGAAGCCCCTGACTTTTGTCCTTTTCATCTTCGTCCTCCATCCCCACACTCGACTTGGCACCGCTCAGGATTGCCTGAGTCCAATGCCCCACAAAACCTTTGCTGCGGTCCAATTCATATCGGATTCTTCCCACTCGAAAAAACCGACGCTTGGGATTGTTGCTGCGCACGACCAGGCCATTTGCCAAGGCAGTGATCATGCGTTTGGGTTTGTTGGGAGACGTCTCTAATTCCTTGGCCTGTAGGATGGTAACCTGCAAATCTTGATAGCGCATCCGCATTTTGCCCCGACTCAATCGCTCATTTGCCACAAACTCAAAAGTCATATTCTGCAATTGGCCGTTTTCAATGGAAACCGAGGCCGAAGGTTCCAGAATGGGATTCAGCGCCTTGAGATTCAGCGCCCCCAACGAGCCGTTCATTTCATAGCGCTCGGTGGTATCGGCCATCCAGTAGGTCATCACCGTTTCCAATCGACTGGTCCCCATGAGGTAGGCCGTCGTCGAAATGACCGTCTCGGCTTCTTTGGGTCTGGCTTGCGGCAAATTGCTCGTGGTGACGCGAGAGAGCCTCGAGAACGCAGCGCGGGTGGTTGCCTGCACCGGCGGCTCGACCAATGCGGGTCTGCATCTGCCGGCCATCGCGCACGAGGCGGGGGTTGAGTTCGATCTGCACGATGTCTGCGAGATCTTCCGCGAGACCCCCTACTTCGTCGATCTGAAGCCCGGCGGGAAATATGTGGCCAAGGACCTCTGGGAGGTCGGCGGCATCGCGGTCGTGATGAAGGAGCTCATGCGCGGCGGCTACATCCACCGCGACTGCATGACGGCGAACGGCTGCACTATGGGCGAGCTGCTCGACAACATCGCGGGCGAGGCGGACGGCAAGATCATCCATCCGATCGAGAAGCCGATCACGCCAACGGGCGGCGTTGTGGGGCTGAAGGGCAATCTCGCCCCCGAAGGCGCCATCGTTAAGGTCGCCGGCATGAAAAAGCAGAAATTCGAGGGCCCGGCGCGGGTTTTTGAATGCGAGGACGACGCCTTCGCCGCCGTCAAGGCGCGGGAGTACCAGGAGGGCGAGGTCATCGTCATCCGCAATGAGGGTCCGCGCGGCGGTCCGGGCATGCGCGAGATGCTGGCGACCACGGCGGCGCTGTCGGGGCAGGGCATGGGCGGCAAGGTCGCCCTGATCACCGACGGGCGCTTCTCGGGCGCGACGCGCGGGTTCTGCATCGGCCATGTCGGGCCGGAGGCGGCCGTCGGCGGGCCGATCGGGCTGCTGAAGACAGGCG
>JBCCCJ010001099.1:0-2843 GCA_039033615.1 Bacteroidota bacterium | reverse complement strand
TTGAGATTAAGCCGAACGATACTGGGATAATAATATTTTAAGACTTTACGGAGCGCGCTTTCTTGAGTTGAATTTTCTTGGGAAGATTTTGTCAATATCTCTTCTAATACGCTTTCTGTTGTTTGAAAAAACTCTTTCAATCCCAATCCAATATTTTCAACATAATTCTCCAAAAAGCTATACATCCGATAGCGAAACAATTCTGGCGTATTCACCGGATCGGCTCCATCATCAATCTGGAGGAAATTTGAATGTTGACTGATGCCATGCACTCGTAAAGAAGAGCGGAAAGCCTCGTCAAAAGCTGAAACCGGAAAAACCCAATACTTACCAAGATGAGGGTTGAGGTTCTGATCGGATTTGATCCGTTGCATCAGTTGATAGCCATATTTCTCGCTTGGGTCGCTTTCTCGTCCGTGGTAGTGATCGCTGAGGATGAGGTCGATGTGGGGGTGGTTTTTGAGGTAGGTGGTCGTAGTCTGAACTGGGTATCGAGAAAAATCCTCCGCATCGGTAGTACCGCATTGGTTTTCCCCACCTTCTTCCTGCTGCTGAGGGGAAATCGGTGGGTGGAGGATGAGTAGTTCCTCTGTCCCTTGATTGAGTAGATTGCGGATGAGGGTCAATTTGCTTGGAATGATTGCTTCCCAATTTGCTTTATATTCTTTATCTATCCGCAGACTTTTTACTGCAAAATCATCAGCTAATACCGCTTCCCATTGAAAATCGGCAATCTTTTTTCTCAACTTCTCTGCCTGCCTCTTCCGCTCGGTTTCTGAATGCCAGTAATAGGGGCTTACCTCTTCTGAGTGGCCTTCAAAGGATACTTCATAGTAGCATTGAGCTAGCTTTCGGCGCTGATAATCGACAAATTCATGCCCCACGACAGAGAAATACAAGCCTTTGTTATGGTATGACTTGATCTCTTCTATGACACTCATGAATTCTGTTTTAAAGGCATTCCCTGGATAGAATTTTTCTCGATTCGTTTCTGGTTTGTCTTCCTCTTGTTTGGAAGATTCAAGTTGAACCAGAGAGATATAACGATGCCAAATGTTACTGTCCCAAAACCGATGGCGATCTCTTAAGGTTTGTATCCAGCCATCATACCGATCTGTATCCGTGTCCCTTTTTTCTACCTTCTCACCATATAGATAGGTCTGATATTCAGACTCCTCTGTTTCTTTTCGCTGTTGAAAAATTGCCTCTGTCCCAACACATATAATCGGCGAGAATTGAAATTCTTCCTTATCCTGAAAGGCTAGTTGATCCAAAATAGGATTCCGAAGAGCCTCATTGTCAATAAATAAGATGACAACTGTGAGTTCTGACTCTTGAGATGCTTCTGCATCCTCTGTAGTGAACCATTTTTTGATCGCGTGCTTCAAGTGGTCATTGGGGAAGCTTACCTCACCCCAAATAGAATCTTCTCCCGACCAATCGTGGATCGGTTTATTCTCTCGAAAGGTGAACTGAAAGGGCCAGTGATTCATTGCTTTTTAGAAAAGTATGCTTGAGAAATATGATGAAATTGCTGTAGCAATTCTGGAAATCGTTTCTCGTACTTTTTGATGTAGTGCCGCAAATTATCAGAATTTCGGCCATTCAAGCTTTGGGCTGCTTTTTGTTTGTTTCCACTAAAAGCTGCTAATGCACGGTCGATGAATTCTAACTCCACTCGGGCGATCTCATAATCGAAGTCTGAGAGAGTCTTCCCCGTTTTCAGTCTTTCGGGCAAACTTCTCGCTCCGACAGGATATTGATGGGATCGCTGTAAATAAAGGCCCTCATGATGCGCCATGATTTCTTCTAAGATCCCAAGTAATTCGAACACACTACCTGGATAATCGTAATTCTGGAATTGCTCCCGTAGATTTTTGGGGATGTGTTCCTCTGGATAGCCTTCTAATGCCAGCCATTGTTGGATGATGACAGAAATATCATCTCTTCGGTCTTTGAGAGAGGGGATCTGCAAAATCGGCAATTGCTTCAATAGGGCTTCGCTTATCTGACCGCTGCGGTAGAGGCCTTCATGCGATAGCGTGGTCCCAATCATTACCTGCACTTCCAATGATTTTTTTCTCTCACCTGAGAGATAGCGTTGGCCTTGTAGAAATTTCAATAAGGCAGTCTGTAGGGGCAAGGGAGCCAATTCAATCTGTCTGACATAGAGAATTCCTCCCTTGGCCTGAAGCAGAAAGTCTTCTGTTTTTTCTGCTTCTCCCTTAAAAATAGCCAGGATTTGCTCCTTATTTTCTTCCCACTGATCCGCATGCACTTGAATCAGTGGGATGTTACGCTCTTCCAATTCGGTGCGTAAACTTGCGAGATATTTGGCTGAATTTTCTTTCCCACAGCCCGGTTCTCCTTGTAAGAGGAAGGGGCCATCGTATCCCTGTTTCGCCAGTTGGGTTAACTGTCGATCTAATTTTCGGACACCTACAGAGTTTCCCCATAATTTGGTGCTGACCTCTGTTTGTCGTTTTTTTTGATCCTGACTTTCCTGGACCAAACGATTGATGGTCCCTCGAAACTTCGCCGTATTGGGATTAAAAAAACCTTTGTACCAATATTCATCTGCCCCATTCTGACCCGCAAACAGAACCCGATGGGTTTCATAGTATTTGGACAGAACCGCTACCCGCAAATAGGGATAGTTCTCCTTGAGCTTTCCCACATAGCTAAGGCTCCGGTCAATACTTCTGGAAATGGCTTTCTGGCGGCCTTTGGTAGAAACTGCATGTTCAATGTTTGAACCTATCAAATCCAAGTCTAGAATGACAAGATCTATCGAGCCTTTGTCTAACCATTTTTTTGCTTGGATGTGATCGGTAACATGGATC
>JBCCCJ010001098.1:0-2845 GCA_039033615.1 Bacteroidota bacterium | reverse complement strand
CCATCGGGACGTTTATCTCTCCGGCTACTACTATGGAAAAAACCTTGACTACCTAGCTCATGAACGTCTTTGCCAGCCAGGAACGGCCTCAACTCCTGCAAACCATGCAGGAAACCCAGTACGACTTGATCATCATCGGTGGCGGAGCCACGGGAGCAGGAACGGCCTTAGACGCTGCGGCCCGAGGATTGAGTGTCTGCTTGATCGAAATGCAGGATTTCGCCGCCGGAACCAGCAGTCGGTCCACCAAATTGATCCACGGGGGCTTGCGCTATCTCAAGCAATTTGAAATTGCCCTGGTCCGGGAGGTTGGTAGAGAACGCGCCATTGTGCACCGATTGGCCCCCCACCTGGTGGTTTCGGAAAAGATGTTGCTGCCCCTCGTAGAAGACGGAACCTACGGTCGCTTTGCGACTTCTCGGGGCCTGATGGTGTATGATGTTCTCGCCGGGGTTGAACGACCAGACCAACGAATCATGCTTTCCAAAGAGGAAACCCTGGAAAAAGAAGACCTGCTTCGCACGGACATTCTCCAGGGCAGTGGCTTATATGCCGAATATCGGACCGATGATGCCCGTCTGACCGTAGAGGTTCTCAAAACCGCCGCCAAATATGGGGCGCATTGCATCAACTACACCAAAGTGACCGACTTCCTCTACGAGGATGGAAAAGTAGTTGGGGTGGAATGTGAGGAATTACTCTCCGGAAAGACATTTGATATTTCTGCCCATCAGGTAGTCTCGGCTGCCGGACCTTGGGTGGATGAGTTGCGGGAAAAAAATGAGTCTCTTGAGGGCAAGCGTCTCCACCTCACCAAGGGCGTCCACATCGTCATCCCGCACGAAAAACTGCCGCTGGAACAGTCCGTGTATTTTGACGTGCCAGATGGCAGAATGTTGTTTGCCATTCCTCGCGGCAAAATCACCTATGTCGGAACTACCGATACGGATTATCATGGCAACAAGGAAAATCCTCGAACCAATCAGGAGGATGTCGCTTATTTGATCACCGGAACCAATGAAATGTTCCCCACGGCCAATCTGACGAATGAGGACGTGATTTCTAGCTGGGCGGGCTTGCGGCCCTTGATTCACGAGGATGGAAAATCAGCCTCTGAATTGTCTCGGAAGGACGAGATCTTTGTCTCTGATAGCAGACTGATTTCCATAGCTGGAGGCAAATTGACGGGCTACCGGAAAATGGCCGAGCGGGTAGTCGATCAGGTGGTGAAGCGCCTGAGTCGAAAATTGGATCGCACATTCAAGCCTTGTACCACGGATAAGATTGACATACGGGGGGCGGAACAGCTCGCCAATGCGTACGAAGTGGAACAATACAAAAGTAAGGTGTGGGAACGCTTGGAACCACTCGGTTTTGCCCAATATGATGTCTGGTATTTGGTCCACAACTACGGAGAACAAACCGATGACATCTTGGCGGACTTTTTCTCCGGGGAGGACAAAAGCGCCTTGGGGTTGATTCAGGCAGAATTGCGCTTTGGCCTCCAACACGAAATGGTCATGACCCCGGTAGATTTCTTCAGTCGGAGAACCGGACGCCTGTACTTCGATATTGCAAGTGTCAGGACCTATGCCGAGCCACTGATGGAGCAATTTGTGGCCACCTTTGATTGGTCGGCAGAAGAGCAAGAGCAGCACCGGGGCTTGTTGATGCAATTGGTGGAAGAGGCTTCTACCTTTCCCGCAGCCAAGCCTGATGAGGCTGTCCATAGTTATTGAGCCAGGATGGCAATCGAACTGAATACAGATATTCTGGCAACAGCTTGGTTGGTAGAAGAATCAGCCAAGCAAACGGATCAAACACAATACGCAGCAGCTTTTGCTCTCGCGAATGGCTACCTGGGATATCGGGCCGATCAATTTTCCCGGCCTTCTCCTTGCGTATTGGGCGGATTGAAAGCGGCGGGCGAAGCGTGCCAAATCTGGGCGCCAGATGGCTTATGGATGCAAATTCATGTTGGAGATCAGGAATTTCTCTTAGGCGGAAAACGCCAGATGAACCTTCATCAAGCGCTTTTCCAGCTTGTGGGAGAGCAAGAGGTCGCCCAAGGTCTGCTGACTTGGCAACAAGAACGGTTTGTCAGTGCGTATGACCTCCACCTACTGGGGCAACAAACCCAACTCTTCTCCTCCTCGCCGCTCCTCCTCACGGTAGAAGTGGGGATTCAACTTCCGCTGGCTTCCGAGGATTTGCAGCAGCTCCAGCTGGGAGAAACTCCTTACATAAGTGTTCAGGCAGCGTATGAGGAGAACCAACTGGCAACCGTCTTGGGTCTGGAATGGGAAGGAGCAGTCCTCTTGGATGCGAAAATCAAGAGAGAGTCCCAGCGAATCTATCACCGATTGGCATTCCAATTGTCCCCGGATCGTCCATTGGTGATCGAGCAGTTGTGTTCCTATTATCACAGCCAGGACATGACCCGTCTGGCGGAGCGACCTCGCTACCAGGGAACCCTGGACCCCTTCATCGCTGCCAAACAGGATGTAGAAGACGTTCTCGACAGCGGTTATCTCTATGCTCGGCAGGTGCATGAGCAGCAATGGATCAATCGATGGGAAGCGGTTGATATTCAGGTAGAGAGAGATGAATCCCTACAAATCGGCTTGCGCTATGGCTTGTTTCAGCAACTGATGCACAGTCCGGTCCATGCGGACTTGCCGATTGGGATTCATGGCCTGACCGAAGCCGAAATATCCGCCGATCTGCGACCATTTCTGACATTCAACAAAAGCCCGTATCATATCTGGGAGGAGTTTGCCCTCCCGAAACCGCTGGCCCAACAGATGCCTCGATTTTCCCAGAAGTCAGAGTTGGCTGAGGTCCT
>JBCCCJ010001097.1:0-2845 GCA_039033615.1 Bacteroidota bacterium | reverse complement strand
CCACTCCCAAACGGTTGTTCAAGAGGTTCAACAGATCTTTTTCCTGCTCATAGATGTCGAGTTTCATCGCCTCTAGGGTCGCTACGTTTGCGATGGCGGGGCCTTCGAAGGTGTAGCGTTCCCAGCTTTTGGAGTTCCCATCCTGGCCAGAGATAGATTCTGGAACCAGAGACGGTTCGATGCGATTCTTGGCGTCTGCCACCTGGGAGTTGTACAAGCCTGCGATGTAATTGGCATAGTCGTTCAATGCCTGACGCAGTTTGATCGCTTCTCCTTCTCCCGAACCATTGTTCATTTCCTGTTGTTTCCCAGAACCCATCCAGTACTGGAGATTCTTTTCCGTTTCACCTTTACTGAGCAGTGCGCCGGATTCGGGATCGACTTTGATGATGGAATCAGTCAAATGATTCATGTGCTTGTCAAGAAGGCCAATGAGAGAGCTGGTTTCTCCCTTGATTTGATCCAGGGTATCTACCAAACCTGCATTGTCGTCCTTCCCTTCGTTCGCGATCTCTTCTGCGATTTCGTCTTTCATGCTTTTCATGAATTTCTCGGAGCCGTTCAGGGCTTCTGCAGAAGAGTTTTGAAGTCGCTGATGAATGTTCTCGAATGCATCGAGAATCTCAGCACTTACGTTCATCGCCAGCAGGGCGAGCAACACGAGATACATCATGTTGATCATCTTCTGCCGGGGAGATAATTTACCACCTGCCATGCTTTCTTTCTTTTGGGGTTAGTTGATAAAAAACAATCAAAAGAGTCCAAGGAGGGGGCACTAGCGTGCACCACCTGCCATGGCAGAAAGCATGCTGCCGTACACGTTGTTCAGCTTCTGCAGGTTCACGTTCAGGGAACGCATCCCGTCGCGGTATTGCTCGGCGTCTTTGGTTGCCTCTACCATGCTGGACATGGCTTCACCCATGCTGGCGTAGAATTGATTCAGAGATTTCAGGTGTGTTTTGGCATCCTGCAGCTCCAATTCATAGATAGAGTTCAAAGAACTGAGGTTCTTGGTGATTGACTGCACCTGCTCGTGGTAGGCTTGAGCGTCGGTAGCTGCGTTGGCGAATCCACTCATGGAATCGACCGCTACAGAGTAGCTCTGGTTGAGGCTCTCAATTTTAGAAGAAGCTTCACGAATCCGAGAGGCGTAATCATTGGTAGCTCCGGCAGCGTCAGTAACGGAAGAGAGTTTGCCAACTCCGTCATTCAAGCCAGCCAGGGTGCTGGAAATATCGTCAAATACTTTGCCGTCGATTTTAGGAACATTGTTGGTCCATGGATCATCCAATGCTTCTACGGCAGCTCCCTCAAAGTCAGGGTCAGCCAGTACCGGATATACCCGATCCCATTCGTAGTCATCTGCTGGTGGATCGAAGGCAGAAATCAGGAATACGAAGGCTTCAGTAAACATACCAATGATGAGCATTTCATTGGCGTAGTTCCAGTGAAGGATTTTGAAGAGGGCTCCCACAATTACTACGGCAGCCGCAGCTCCGTACACAAAGTTCATGGTTACCTTTCCAGTACGGGACTTTAGAAAACCTTTTTTCTTTGCCATTTTGACTTTCCTTAAGTTGAAATGTTGTTCTTGCCTGTAAAAATTGAGGCAACTGTGAGGCGATCCTGGTGGCACCAAGACCGTGATAGTGAGTGTTGTTGTCTAGCTAATCAGAGTAATCAAACGGTGCGGTTACGTTAGAATCCGCCAACAGCACCAGAGCGTCCGATGACTGCTACTACGCTACGGAATCCGATGAAGGACTTGGCGGTGTCAGCATATTCATAGGAACGGGTACCACAAGAGAGGAAGTAACCAATATCTTTCCAAGATCCGCCACGAGTTACCTTGCGAATCTCTGCTCCACCGGGAGCGCGATCTTCTTCAGGAACGCGGATGTCGATGTATCGAGGGTTCAAATCGTGTGCGTAAGAGTATCCAGTCTCTTCGAAGTCATCTTCGCACCATTCTGCTACGTTCCCTGGCATATTGTAAAGGCCGTAATCATTGGGGAAGTATGCATCCACTGGAGCGGTGTACTCAAAGTTGTCTGCGATGTAGTCTCCACGGCCAGGCTTGAAGTTGGCGAGGAAGCATCCTTTGGAGTTCCGGAGATAAGGACCTTCCCATGGGTACAACTTGTGCTCATATCCGCCACGGGCGCTGTACTCCCACTCTGCTTCGGTAGGCAAGCGGAAAGCTGGCATAGGGGCCAATTCACGCTCTGCACGGAACCCATTCAGGTGAGCGGTCCGCCACTTACAGAATTCTGAAGCGGCATACCAGTTGATACCAACCACAGGGTACTCATCAAAGGCCGGATGCCAGAAATAGTTTTCCATCAACGGCTCGTTGTAGGCATAGACGAAGTCTTTTACCCAAACGGTAGTATCAGGAATGATCACTTCTGCATATAGGGGGTCGATGGTATCCAACGCACCTTGCTCCTGACCAGGATTGCTTTCCTCAGCCGTAGGGCCATAGAGGAACTGGCGGTATTCGTTGTTGGAGATCTCCGTCTCGTCCATGAAGAACGCACTGATGGTGATCTGACGATTATGGGCGATCTGGGAGTAGGGAACATCTTGATCGTTTTGCCCCATGTGAAAGCTGCCAGGGGGAATGTATACCATCCCGTACGGCTGGTACTGATCCCACTCCGGACGGTCCATCACACCGGTCAATTCGCCGTTGCTTCCGGTTCCCCGGCCTCCAAACAAGCCACATCCTGTTAAGAATGTAACCAAGACTGCCAGCATTAGAACTACCTTTTTCATATCCGTGCTAATTTCAATAAGTACGATTTTCAATTTTGGACAGATGGGAGTTGATTCTCTGAGATTG
>JBCCCJ010001096.1:0-2854 GCA_039033615.1 Bacteroidota bacterium | reverse complement strand
CTGGTGAAGCTGAAAAAGGTGGTCTGCCGCGCAAAGCCGATGTTGGCTCCGTTGATTTGGCCGCGAAAGACGTTGCCGCTCCAGGTGATGTCCCAATCTTTGATGGGAGATACATTCAAACAGAACTCTGCTCCGATGTCGTCTCTCGTAGCGACGTTTTCCGGCCGGGAAATGCCGATCCCCAAAGAGTCCACTCGCGTAATACGGGTGATTTCGCCTTCTGTATGTCGGTAATAAATGCTGGTGCTCAAGGTCGCCTTGTCCCAATATTTGAGGTAAGACGTCTCGATCGAGTGGGTAAACTCTGGATTCAGGTTGGGGTTGCCGGTCCGTTGGCTGATGGGATTGGAAAAAGTAAAGAACGGATTCAAGTCCCAAAAGCGAGGACGACGGGTCCGACGACTGTAGCTGAGTTGGATCGCATTCCCGGCAGAAAATTCATAGCTCAAAAAAGCAGATGGAAACAAATTGGCAAAGGTCCGATCATTGACCTCGTTGGTGGTTCGCAGCAGGGTTTGGATGCGGGTATATTCGCCCCGCAAGCCAACTTGATAGCTGAATTTGTCAAATTTGTCGCCTATGGAGGTATAGATCGCATGAATTTGCTCATCGTAGGCAAATTCGTTGGTGAGATTGGGCAGGGTTTCCCAGATGTTCAATTCAGGGTCCAATTCTTCTACCCGGTACTCGGTGTCGATGTTCCGAATGCCGCTGCGGTAGCCTGCTTCGAATTTGCCTTCTTTGTGGAAGGGGTGGACGTAATCGGCCATGAGTGTCAGTTCCCACTGCCATTCTGAATTTCTGATTTGTTGTTGCAAATCGGGAAGACCCTTGGGTTGGCGCTGGGCATCTAGGGCTTGTTCTACCGCATCCATGGCCTCTGTTTCTCCTCCGCTGGTGAATACCATATTGGCGGAGAATTTCTGTCCCTTTCGGGCAAATTTTCGCTCGAAGTTCAAGTTGTAATCGAGGCTTTCGTCATCTTCGGCTTCTTCGGTATCCCGAATGTTGACCCCCAATAAGGTTTCCCGATAATCATACGCCAGGTAGTCGATGTTGCCTGTGTTAAAATCGTCGCTTTTGCGATAGAAGAAGGAGCCCGTCAAGCTGGCGTATTTTCCGAATTGGTACTCGGCTCCCAAGCGTAGATTCCCGGAAATTCCCCCTCGGTAGCCCAAATATTCTTGTCGCAGAATCTCGGTGGTAGAATCTCCTCGTACTCCCTCCCAAACTTCCCGGTCTTCGAAGGATAGGCGGGGCGTATTCCGGTAGCGGATGCCTGCACTCCCAAAGAAGTTGAATTTGTCTCGGCGATGGTTGAGATTGATCGTCGCATTGTGGCGGGCGGGCCAGCCTCCTCCCAGATCGAAGGTACCATTCCAGCCTTTTCTCCGCTCTTCTTTCAGCACAATGTTCAGCACCCCAGCAGTTCCTTCGGCTTCATAGCGAGCGGAAGGATTGGTGATGATTTCGACCTTTTCGATCATATTGGCCGACATCTGCTTCAGTGCATCTGCCTCCAGCCATCGTCAGCGTCGGTGTAGACCTCGTGCGTTCCGATGTTGACCATCGGCTCAATGCAGATTGTCATGCCAGCCTTCAGCTTCTTGCCCGAGCCACGGCTGCCGTAATTGGGCACCTGCGGGTCTTCCCACAGCTTCTTGCCTACACCGTGACCACATAGCTCACGCACGACGCCGTAGCCATGCTGCTCGCAATGCGTTTGCACCGCGTAACCAATGTCTCCTACCCGATTGCCGTGCACGCTCTGTTCAATGCCTTTGTAGAGCGACTCGTAGGTGATAAAACACAGGTGCCGCACCTCATCGCTGATCTCCCCGACGGCGAAGCTGTAGGCGCTGTCTCCCACGTATCCATTCAGATAAACGCCGCAGTCGATGGAGATCAAGTCGCCTTCCTGCAGGACGGTACCATCAGGTACACCATGCACCACGGCATCATTGACCGATGTACAGAGCGAGCCGGGGAACGGGGGCACATCTTTGCCTGCACGGTGGCCTTTAAAGAGCGGCCGTGCACCGTGGGCGCGGATGTAGCTCTCGGCAATCCGGTCTAGCTCCAGCGTCGTGATGCCCGGCTGCACATGCTTTCCGACTTCGGCAAGCGTACGCCCCACCAAGTCAGCAGCTTCGCGCAGCAGTTTGATTTCGCGGCGGCTTTTTAGATGAACCACAGTCGTCGCCCCTGGCTTAGTAACGGCGTCCGCGCACGCGGCCCGTCTTCATGAAGCCGTCGTAGTGACGCATCAGCAGGTGGCTCTCGATCTGTTGCAGCGTGTCCAGCGTCACTTGCACCATGATGAGCAAGCTCGTGCCCCCATAAAACATCGCGAAGCCCGTCGATACGCCCGCTGCCATCGCAAACGATGGGAGGATGGCCACGAAGCCCAAAAAGATAGAACCAGGCAGCGTGATCCGTGTCAGGATGTTGTCAATGAACTCGGCCGTCTGCTTGCCAGGACGGATACCAGGAATAAAGCCACCTTGGCGCTTCATCGTGTCTGCCATCTCCTTCGGGTTGACTGCAATAGCCGTGTAGAAGTAGGTGAAGAACACACAGATGACGAAGAACACGGCCGAGTAGCCAAACCCGGAGATGTCGGTGAACCAGCCGCCGAACTGCTGCATGAACGTGCTTTCTGGGAAGAACGTCGCGATGGTGGCGGGGACGAACATGATCGACTGGGCGAAGATGATCGGCATCACGCCTGCAGCGTTTACGCGGAGCGGCAGGTACTGCGTGGTGCCACCGTAAACCTTACGGCCCACCACGCGCTTGGCGTACTGCACGGGGATACGGCGCGTGCCCTGCGAGACGAGCACGATGCCTGCCG
>JBCCCJ010001095.1:0-2857 GCA_039033615.1 Bacteroidota bacterium | reverse complement strand
AGGACATAATATAGAATGGAACCAATCACATTCGTAGCTGGGGTAGGTACCTTCCCCATTGTCTATACCTTCTCCGATGGCAATGGTTGTAGCGGAACCGTCACTGAATCCATTACGGTCCATCCCGCTCCTAGCGTTGCCTTGATTGGGTTGGCAGATGCCTGTGAAGATGTGGCTTCGATCCCCCTGTCAGGTGGTAGTCCTGCAGGTGGCACCTACAGCGGTATGGGAGTTAGTGGGGGTCAATTCATGCCTGCTTCGGTGGGTCCTGGCACCTATACGATTACCTATGACTTCTCGGATGGCAATGGCTGTAGCAATAGTGCTACCTCTACCATTACGGTGAACGCGCTCCCTACCGTGACGCATTCAGCTTTGAGCGATGTCTGCGAAAATGCGGGACTGGTAAGCCTGAGCGGAGGGTCTCCCGCAGGAGGGACGTACAGTGGACCGGGGATCAGCGGCGGCGACTTTGATCCAGCGGTGGTAGGGCCTGGTACTTATCAAATCGATTATACCTTTACAGATGGCAATAGCTGTTCGGACTTTGAGACGGTTGCCATCACCGTATTGGCAGCTCCCAATGCTACCCTCACCGCTGCTGCGGATACGGTGTGTCTTGATGCGAGCATGATCACGCTGACAGGTATGCCGATGGGAGGCACCTTCTCTGGCCCTGGCGTAACGGGCAATATGTTTGATCCAGATGCTGCGGGAGCTGGCACTGCTCCCATTTCTTATGTTTTCACTGATGGAAGTGGTTGCTCAGACACCGCTGAGACCATTGTGGTCGTCAGTGGTTTGCCAACGGTCAGCCTGAGTGCTGCGAGCAATGCCATTTGCGAAAATGAAGCTCCGATTACCCTGACGGCTTCTCCTGCCGGAGGTACCCTTTCTGGTCCCGGCGTAAATGGAGGGAGTTTCGATCCAGCGTTGGCCGGGGTTGGCGTATTTGAACTGGTGTATGAATATACCGACAACACAAGCTGTAGCAATTCCGACACCTTTTCCATAGAAGTATTTGCCGCTCCCACGGCTAGCTTTGCTCCGGATGCTGATTCAGTCTGTATCAATGATGCGCCCATCAGCCTAAACGGGGCCCCTACTGAAGGGATATTTTCTGGCGGTGGGGTAAGTGGAGATCAATTTGATCCCATGATGGCTGGAATAGGCACCCAATCCATTACCTACCTATTCACCGATGCTAATGGCTGCTCGGATTCCAGTTCCCTGAACGTAGAGGTTCTCCCCCAGGCTGAAACTCCGGTCATCTCCAATGATGGGCAGATAATGTCCGTTTCTTCTGCTGCAGATAGCTTCCAATGGTTCCTGAATGGAGTTGCGATTCCTGGGGAGACTGGTTCTACCTACCTGCCCGGAGATACGGGAAGCACTGCAACCGTAGTCGCCTACCTCAATGGCTGTGCTTCTGACACCTCTGGCGGAAAGCTCACCGCCCGGGATCTCCTTTTCGGCCAAGCAGAATTGGTGTTGTTTCCTAATCCCAGCACGGCTCAAGTAGAACTGCACCTCCATCAACTGCCTGTTCGAGGAGAATTACACCTGGACCTCCTGGATATTCAGGGACGACTGGTGTTTCAGCGCCTGGATCAAGTCAATGGGGATGATTTTCAAACCACATTCGACTTCTCCTCCTTGGCGCGAGGCCTTTACTTGCTACGGATCAGCCAGGAGGGACAGTTGATTGGTTCTCAAAAACTCCGACTGGAGTAAAGGTTCTTCCATGAGAGCGGAAGTACCTTTCTGGCTTCTCCTATATTTGCATTTCTAGCACTATGGGGCCTTCTTTTCGAAGAGGGTCCTTTTTTTTGACTTCCTGGGAATGTTTTTCTTTTGCAAATTGTCTAACCATTACCTGAGGTCTTGGTTGAATATTTGTCGATTGATCACTGCTACTTATGAAACGACTGTTTTGGCTAGGCATCTGGAGCTGCTGGAGTCTCACGCTTTTTGCCCAAACCAATGAAGGAACTGATTTTTGGATGGGCTTTATGCAGCACATCAACACGGGTCAGAATTCCAAAATTCTGATGATCACCGCCAAAGCTACGACCACTGGTCAGGTGGAAGAGCCACTATTGGGGTACCGGGAATTCTTTACCGTAGAAGCCAATAGCGTAACCTTGATTTCCCTGCCCCAATCCACCGAAACGGTGGGGTCAGAAAATATCAGTCGAACGGGGATTCACATCACTTCCGAATCGCCTGTTTCCGTTTATGCACATCAATATTTTCAACTCCGCTCTGAAGCTGCCATGATTCTCCCTACCCCTTCCCTAGGGCAGCACTATTTTGCGATGTGCTATCAAGGCTACTCTGATCCGAGAAATGGCGAGGATTATCCTTCTGAATTTCTGGCGGTAGCCGTCGAAGATGAAACCGTCCTGACCATTCAGGTGGCCGATGAGACCCTGGGTGGCAGAAGTGCGGGGACGACCTTCACCGTCACGCTGGATCAAGGAGAAAGCTATCAGGTCCAAGGAAACGGTGGCAGTGGCGTTGATCTGAGTGGGAGTGAAATTGTTGGGGATAAGCCCTTTGCTTTTTTTGCCGGGGCTCGCTGGACCCAAGTGCCAAGCACCTGTTTTGCCAGAGACAACCTCTATGAGCAGATGTATCCGGTCGAAACCTGGGGAAAGCGATTCATCCTGGCCAAGAATCCCCGCGTCGAATTTGACTTGGTTCGACTCATCGCTGCCGAAGACAATACGGTGATCTACCGCAACAATTCGGTGTTTACGACCCTCAATCGCGGAGACATCACCAGTTTCAACCTCAGTTCCAGCTCCATGTACCTGGAGTCTACCAAAGGACTCCTCATCGCTCAGTTCAACGT
>JBCCCJ010001094.1:0-2858 GCA_039033615.1 Bacteroidota bacterium | reverse complement strand
TGGGCTATTTCACCGTCATTTTTGTGGCGGCGGTATCAGGCCGGAGTGGCAAATCTGTCACCACCGAAGAGTACTTCCTCAGTTCCCGAAATCTACGCTGGCCGTCCATTGCCTTATCCACCATCGCCACCAACATCAGTGGGTATCAATTTCTGGGCATGATGGGGTCGGCCTATCTCTACGGTTTGGCTCAGGCCAGCCTAGAAATCAACGCCATTCAAGGCATCCTGATGGCGGCCTTCATTTTTGTGCCGCTCTACCTCAAAGATCGGGTCATCACCATCACGCAATACATCGAGCGAAGATTGGGAGAGCGGGTGGCTCTGGCCTATTCGGTAGCGAATATTGCCCTCTTTGCGACCATCACCTTGGGGGCCGCACTCTTCTGGGGAGCCTATGCCGCCCATCAGGTGTTTGCGGAATATCTGGCCTGGCTCCACCCAGAACCCGTCATGCGGATTGCCTATCTCATCCTCGGATTGGGCATCTTTTCTGCCACCTACACCTACCTCGGAGGCCTAAGTGCGGTAGTCAAAACCGACATCATTCAGTTTATCATTCTGCTGACGGGAGGATTTGTGGTGTTGTTTGTCTCCATCAAAGAATTAGGAGGTTGGGATCAGCTGTATGTGAAGACCCCTGAGCTGATGCACCTCCACTTGCCAGCAGATCATGAGAAGCTGCCCTGGACGCATATGTTTGGCCTCTTTTTGCTGAACATCAATTACTGGTGCGCCAATCAGACCGTGATGCAACGGTCCCTGGCAGCAAGAAGCTTGAAAGATGCCCAAATCGGGCTGATGGTCGGGGGCGTGATGAAATACGTCATGGCGGTCCTGATCGTCATTCCCGGAATTGCTCTGGTGGGTATCCTGGGGGATGGCGGGCTAGCAGATCCCGACTTGGCCTTCCCCACTCTGGTCAAGGATTTCCTGCCCAGCGGGGTCCAAGGCATCATTCTCTGCGCCTTGTTCGCATCGCTCATGAGTACAGTGGATTCCACCTTTAATTCGCTAGCGACTCTTTTCTCCATCGACATCTACCAACGCTACCTTCGCCCCAAAGCGACGGATGCTCAAGTGGTCCAGGCGGGGCGGATGACCATCCTCGTGAGTTTGGTAACGGGCGTGATCATGGGATTTGTCCTCCTACAAGTCAAATTCAGTGATCAAGGTGGTGCCTTCACCCATACCCTGAATGAGCTGCGTAACTACATCAATTCCGGCATCGTGATTCTGATCTGTTCGGTGGCCTTTTTGGTTACCCCCAATCGGCGCTGGGCCTTTTGGATCTTCCTTTCCACCATTCCCCTCCATCTCCTCTTCATCCAATTCATCCCCGATCTCAACTACTTTGTGCGAGCAGGCTGTGTCATCAGCCTAGGCTTTGTTACGCTTTGGTTGGGGTCAAGAAAAGAAGGGTGGCGCTCTCCCCAGGAGATATTCACCTCTTCCTCGCGTGGGATGAGTATTCGAGCCTGGGTACTGTTGCTCTCTCTGGTTGGGCTGCATCTGTGGTTTTCGTGAGGAGTGCTCTCACGCGTTTGCAACGTGTGAGTCGATTGCCAGAGTTTGTAACTCGCGAAGACTGGAAGTTGCCAACTTCGGCACTTACCTCCGACCCGTTGCAAACAAGTCGGAGCGAAATTTGCCCCTCGCCCGTTGCAAACGGGGGAGAGCGACTGCTGCTGAGAAAGCTCGTAGGTTTGGCAAACCTACGAGCTTTTTTCCTGGGCCAGCCCTACCGCTTCACCACCACCTGCGACCACTGGCCATCTGGCCCAGATACCCGCAGCAGATAACTCGCTGGCGGCAAATGATCCGTAGCAATGACAAAGGAATTTTGTCCTACCTGCCCCTGGATATCCTGAGAACTTACCTCTCTCCCCTGCAAGTCATACACCGCAATTGTCAACTCCTCTGGCCGCTCCAATTGGATACTCCCATGTAGCTCTGCATCAAACGGATTTGGGTGAATCTCTACGGAAAGTGATACTAACTCCGGCTCGCGGGAGACATTGATCACAGGGGTGCCGTCGTCGGAGAGACGGGCGTAGTAGGTGTAGGCGATTGGGTAAGGACCGCTATCATTGTCTCGTCGAATAGTAACCAAATAGCCACCAGAGGACAAGGGGATAATATCTCCATCTGCTTGAATATCAGTATGGTCTATGGTCAAATCCCATTGAGTTTCTCCATCAGATCCAATTTTCAGTACATAGATGGCATTGAATGACGCTGAATCAGGGTTGGGATGTGCGCCATTGGACCTACAATACATGACCAATCCTCCATCATTGGTGGCTCGGGCTCTAGTGGGGAGAACATTCCGATAATCAGCCGAATCCCCTTGATAGTAATACGCTGATTCCCACAATACCTGCCCTTGATTGGTGAGTTTCCAAACCTTTGCATATCGCTTTCCGACCCACTGACCATTTCCTTCTGCAATCACATAGTGAAATCCATCCATACTCGTCAGGATTTCTACCCCTAGATCATTCATTTCGCCCAAATGAATCTCCCCTAAGGAATCTCCCTCAGCATTGGTCTCTACCAACCATATTGCTTGATTTTGAGGAGATTCCGTTCCCAACAACCAGAGATTCCCATTGGGTTTTTGGACAATTCCATGAATGAATGCTCCATAAATAGATCGATATTCTTTTTCCCATAATAAAGCACCTTGGGCATCAATTTTAGAAAGCGTTAATGCTTCATATATCCCCATTTCTCTTCTTCTACCAGCCAGACCCTGACACTTATGAGTCTATCAGTAATAGCAGTGATGGCTCAAATGCATCAGACATTGAAGTTATGGCTGAGGAAACTGTTACGAATAAGAATAAAACAAGTCGT
>JBCCCJ010001093.1:0-2858 GCA_039033615.1 Bacteroidota bacterium | reverse complement strand
GACTGCAGGGCTTCGACCAGCTGCAGCTTTTGGGCCGGGGCGACCCGCGCAAATACCGTCCCGGCTTCAATGGCGTCAACAATTTGGTGATCATCCATTTGGGACAGCTGTTTGCCATCAAAAGCGATGACGTGGCCATCGGCTTGAATGCCCATGCGCTGCGCGATCGCCCGCGCGGTGGCGATATGGTCCCCGGTGATCATCTTGACCCGAATCCCCGCCGTCTGACAGGAATGAATAGCCGCGATCGCCTCCGGACGCGGCGGGTCAATCATGCCCTGCAACCCAAGAAACACCAGGCCCGTATCGAGATCCTCATGATCAATCGAATGCTGATGGACGTCCACTACCTTTTTGGCAAAGGCGAGAACTCGTAAGCCCTCTGCGGCCATCTTTTCGACCGCTTGTTCTAGTTTTGTGGTGAAGCATCGAAAGGAAAAGGTCGGGAGAATCATCTCTAAGAATAAATCCATCGTGATTCCTGCTCACAACGTACCTAGTTTCAAGCCTGCGAAAGTCTTTGTAGAGAAGGTAAAGCGGTCCAATGTTCCCAATAGTTAGGAAGACGTGAGACCATGAAAATAACCTGATATGCGGCTAAGAATCGGGATCATTGCACTGGGAGGGTTGGTTTTTTTGCTACTGTTCTTTGCAGACAAAACAAACTTGAACAACGCTACCAGTGAAAATCTAGGCGCTGCGACTGCTCCGGCACAAGATGCCCCCGCGTTACCGCCATTGGCCCCTGACCCTGACCTTGACCGATGGGTAGCAGAATTAGCTGCCTCCAATCCTGCCCAAAAGGGCACGCTGTTAGATTCCATCATTACCCACTTGAATGCTAGAAATCGGTTTGCGTACGCATCTGATTACGCGGAAGAGTGGCTAAATATAGATCGTTCTTTACCCATATTGTTGTTGGCGGGCAAAACCAGTCAATTTGCGACACAGTTGCCTTACATACAGCGGGATTCAGTGCTTTTTGGCCGGTACACAGACCGAGCCATCACACATCTCCGGGAAGTAACCACTGCCGAACCGGAAAATCAGTCTGCACTTCTTTCATTGGGAGTCGCGCTGGTTACCTCCAGACGAGCAGAAAACAGCATGCAAGGAATTATGACCTTGCGAAAATTGCTGGAATTGAACCCGGATCATCTGGAAGCCAGTTTCCAACTGGGCGTCTTCTCTTTGCAGACCGGTCAGTTGGAGAAAGCTGTCCAGCGCTTCGAAAAGGTACTATCTCTGAATCCTACTTATTACGCAGCGCAGTTTCAATTGGCGCTTGTACGTCTACGCCAGCAACAGCCCGAAGCTGCCCGGGCCTTATTAGAGCAGTTGATATCGGAGGCTCCTGATCCCGCTCTTAAGTTAGAAGCCAACGAATTGTTGCAATCACTGAATTAATTCTTGAAGCTATGCCTTGTGGAAAGAAAAGAAAGCGACACAAGATCGCTACGCACAAACGGAAAAAACGCCTGAGAAAAAACCGTCATAAGAAGAATAAGTAACCCGCTTCGGGAACATATTCTCGTATGATGTGCTGAAATAAGAAGGATTGATGTCTATCAGTCCTTCTCTTTCGCGTTTCATTAAGCCAACTACATTTCACCGCCTAAATGATTACGAGTGAATGAATTAGTCGTAACCAGAAGTGAAGATGGGCTTAGGATCGGTATTCTTCAGGATAAAAAAATTGTAGAACTCCACCACGAAAAAGTGTCGGAGGAGTTCTCAGTAGGAGACCTGTTTCTTGGAAAGGTCCGTAAGATTGTACCTGGCCTCAATGCAGCCTTCGTGGATGTAGGCCACAATCGGGACGCTTTTCTGCACTATTTTGACTTGGGGCCGCAAGTGCGGTCTTTGTTGAAGTTCATCAAAGCGGCCAAAAGCAGTCGCAATGGTCGGGCTTCCAATCTTGAAAAACTTCAACCGCTTCCCGATATCAACAAACACGGGAAAATGGAAGAGGTGCTCAAGCCCAATCAAGATGTTGTGGTTCAGGTGGTCAAAGAACCGATTTCTACCAAAGGGCCCAGATTGTCCAGCGAAATTTCTTTGCCTGGTCAGTACATTGTCATGGTACCCTTTGGAACCTCGGTCTCCGTATCGAAAAAAATACGCTCTGCTGACGAGCGGCGACGCCTCAAAACTCTCGCTGAAAGCCTCTGCCCGCCCAACTTTGGGATGATTGTGCGGACTGCAGCGGAAGGGAGAGACGCCGCAACCCTCAATGGAGACATCAAAGACATCATGGATAAGTGGTGGAAAATGGCCAATAGTTTGCCTACTTCCAAACCACCATCCAAGGTGCTGAGTGAACATACCCGGACGACCAGTATTCTCCGCGATATGCTCAGCTTAGGGTTTGATGCCATCCATACCGATGATCCTACAGCCTACGCCGATATTCAGTCTTATCTGAAAGAGCGGCAACCAGAGCTACTGAAAGGCCTCCGACTGCACAAAGGGAAAATCCCCTTGTTTCAGTCCATGGGGCTAGAGAAACAAATCAAAGCTTCCTTTGGGAAGGTGGCCTCTATGGCCAATGGTGCCTATCTCGTCATTGAGCACACCGAAGCGATGCACGTCATAGACGTCAACAGCGGCAGCAAAAACCTCAACAACCAAACGCTGGAACAAACCGCGTTGAAGGTGAACATGGAAGCTGCCTCTGAAATCGCTCGCCAACTCCGACTGCGAGACATGGGGGGCATCATTGTCATTGATTTCATTGACTTGAAGAAAGCCGACAACCGCAAAATTCTGAATGATCACTTCCGCAAAGTGATGAAAGTGGATCGCGCCAAGCACTCTATTTTGCCGATGAGCAAATTTGGATTGGTGCAGGTGACCCG
>JBCCCJ010001092.1:0-2867 GCA_039033615.1 Bacteroidota bacterium | reverse complement strand
CGCTTAGGAACACTAAAACAATACGGGGAGATGTTTTGCTTATTTTCCCCGCCTCGCTGGAAGATTTTGGGGGAAAGCACGGCATTAAACGCGACTCAGGTTCTGATACTCGGAATAAATTAAGCCAAGTGAGGCCTTTTCTGACGAAGTATGCAGGCAAATAGTCGCAGATCCCAGACATCGGGAATCAAGTCAAAAGGTATTTTTTGAGCGTTCCTTAATCAGAATCCTCTTCAATGGTCGCCCCGATGCCCCGATCCACAAGCGATCTGCGCATCTCTTTCAGCTTGTCGGTAGGACCGCGTTTGACAATGTATTTTCCTTTGTAATGGATGATCCAGGCACATTGTTCCGCCTGATCGGTGGTGTGGCCGCAAACTTCTACCAGGGATTGAATGACCCAGTCAAAGGTATTAACTTCGTCATTCCAGACGATGAGACTTACAGGAGTGTCTTGGTTGATGTCCTCGGAAATTGCTTCCAATTCCTTGACCAGGGAATCAACAATCAGCATGATCTATTTTTTTTAGAAAAGTAGCACAAAGGTACAGATCACCAGCGGGAAATGAAATGGAAAATATAGTCGTTTGTACAGCGTTTTTGCTCTAACTTACTGATAGAACTCTATGCTATGAAAAAAGTTTCATCAGATCAACAAATCCCTCCTTTTGTTTGCCGGACGCTGTTCGGCCTCCCTCCGCTGGGCAAGCACATCGGCCTCCTACTGATTTGCTTCTTCAGCTTGAGTCAGGCCTTTTCTTGGGGATTTTGGGCGCATCAGCGCATCAATCGACTGGCGGTTTTCACCCTGCCACCCGAGATGGTTGGCCTCTATAAACAAAACCTCGATTACCTCACAGAACATGCCGTAGATCCGGACAAGCGGCGCTATGCGGTAGATGGGGAAGCTCCCAAGCATTTCATCGACATCGACCATTATGGGACGTTTCCCTTCGCCAATGTGCCTCGGAATTGGGATGACGCGGTCGCAGCCCTCACGGAAGATACGCTTCTCGCCTATGGCATTTTGCCTTATCAACTCCCCCGAGAATTTTACAAACTCAAACGCGCCTTCGAGGACAAAAACCTGGCTCTCATCTTGAAATACTCCGCCGATATCGGTCATTATATTGGGGATGCTCACGTGCCTCTCCACACCACAGAAAATTACAACGGTCAGATGACCGGGCAAAAAGGCATTCATGGTTTTTGGGAATCCCGTTTGCCGGAATTGTATGGAGAAAATTATGACTTTTTCGTTGGTCGTAGCTACTTCATCGACGACATCTATGCAGAGGGTTGGGAGGCAGTACTAGAGAGTCATCAGGCACTGGATTCGGTGCTCCAAATGGAGCGCATGCTGACCATAGAATTCCCCTCGGATAAAAAATACAGCTACGAATCTCGGAATAGCTATACCCTACGGGTGTACAGCCGGGATTTTGCCCGAGCCTACCATGAAGAAATGGACGGCATGGTAGAGCGCCGAATGCGGAGAGCCATCCGAAGAATCGGATCCTACTGGTACACCGCCTGGAAAGCGGCGGGCTCCCCTGACCTGAGCGAGCTCTCCGGTATTGAGCTTCCCGTGGTGGAAGAGCAATATGAACAACGGCTCAACATTGTGGATCGAGAAGCGCTTGGTACCCAATGGCTTTTTGCTCCGAGTTGTTGTATGCATCCGCCGAAAGGTCGTCCGATGGGTTGGAAACGGACCGTCGCTTGTGTGCCTCCCCCCGTTGCTCCAATGGAAACTGCCAAAGCACCATGGTGGAAGCGCTTGTGGAAGTGGTTGGGTGCGGAAGTACAGGAACTATGGTAGGGACTCGACCCTTCTGATTCCTCTTTTGATTAGGATGTCTTCTTTTTCAAAGCTGCTGCTCGGGCCGTTTCTTCCAAAAACGCCAAAGTTTTGGATACCTGAAGGTCCAGGTCCTTGATTTTCTGGATGGAAAAAATCAAACTGCGCTTTTTCCCATCGGTAAGGGCCTCATATCGCTGTCGGGCTAGTTCGTCCTGAGCGATGAGGACCTGAAGCACTTCTGGCACTGGCACGCCCAAAGGATCGGGATCCTCGTGAATGGAAAACCGGAGTTCTTCCCCCAATTCTTTTTTCAGCTTCTCTACTCGTTTCCCCGAGAGAATGAGGAAGAAATTGCCATCCCCCAGGTGATTCAGACCGCAACGATAGGTGAGGCTATCGTCCACCGTACAGATCAGGCGAGTCTTGCGTTTCCGGGGAAATTGTTCCACTACCTCCGCTGGCACCACCAGATAAAAATAGCCCCCTTTTCGGGCTTCTAGTTGGCGAAGGGGTTGTTCGAAAGAAAACATCAACATAACAAAAGAAGTTGGGTACCAGGATTGTCCTGACACCTAACTTCTTTGGGACACCAAGTGTTTTCTCTGCGAAGTCCTTGGAGTCAAAAATGCCACCTGCGCCTTACTCGACCACCTGAACACCTTGCCAAAAGGCAACGTAGCCTTCGATGTTCTTGGCTCTTTCTTTCGCTTCGGGATAATACCAGGCTGCGCCTTCGTTCAACTTCCCCTCCACTTTCACGTCGTAATAGCTTGCGGTACCTTTCCAGGGGCAAACCGTATGACGATCGCTGGCTTGGAAGTATTCTGATTTGATCGCAGCGGCAGGAAAATAATGGTTTCCTTCTACCACTACGGTTTCATTGCTTTCGGCGATCACTTGACCGTTGTACATGGCTTTCATAACGCTCTTTTTTCTTACAAAACTAGCGAAGCCCTCGAAAGGTTTCTGTCTGCAAATTGACCAAGTGCAGATTTCCTGCGTACCTTTAGCCATGCGAAATGTCTGGTTGAGCTTGATCTGTTTGTTGAGTATCGGGAGCTGT
>JBCCCJ010001091.1:0-2874 GCA_039033615.1 Bacteroidota bacterium | reverse complement strand
CTGATCTAGCACCTCGCTGATCGACATGGGCGATTGAAAGTTGAGCAAAAACAAGAACAGCAAGACCACCTGCGCAAAGGTGATCATGGCCCCAGTCAGTGAAATGAGGGTGATCATGGGGGAGAAGTAGAAGCCCAGCGAGTTGTGAAAGTCATAATTGACCCGCTTGGCACTCCCCCCCCACTTCACTCCCAGCCGAGCTTTGAGGGAATTCCAGCGTTTGGGAATCCACAACCTCAAGCCCGTGATCATCAATATGGCACAAATGATGGCCGCAATGCCTACCAGATACTTCCCAAATGGCGGAATCAACAAGGTCCGATGCAGGTGCCGGATGAAGCCCATGACCGATTCCTGATAGACCCGAATGCCCGTCACGGCTCCGGTATGATGATTGGCGTAGAGTTGTTCATACTTCTCGGGTTCCCGCTCTATGGCCATCAGGTATACATCGTTCCGGGTGGGATCGACAAAGACCCCGTTCAAGGAGTAGTCGGGATGCTGCGCTTGCACGGCTTGAATCACCTCCTCGAAAGAGAGTCGTTCTCCTGATTCCTCAAACTGGAACATCTGCGGATTCAACCACACATCCAATTCTTGCTCAAACACCAGCAGGGCTCCCGTGAGGCTAACAATCAACAGAATAGAGCCTGCAAAAATCCCCGCCCAGGTATGCCATTGGCCATACCAATTTCGTTGGTGCCTGACGACTTGTTTTAATAAGGTAGGCATGATCTTAGTTATCGACGGCTACATTCCATACCCCGACGATGTCCGCGCCGGTTACGTCAAAGGCTTTGGTTGCTTCTCCGGTAGAGGGATTGTAGCGGTAATAAGCATTTTCTCCCTCAGTAGCAATGGGCAAGTACACATTCCCTTCATGCGTAAAGGTAAATCCCCCAGAAAACGCACCTTGGGTAGGAACTCCATCAATGGGGGTTACCGTTTGCGCCTCGACGTCGATCTCACACCAGAGGGCGGTTTCGGCAGTGAACAAAATCCCCAAGACCTGCTGAATCTGATCGGGAGTCAAATTTTGCAAGCCGCCTGCGTTGATCACGATGTCGATGGCGGCCTGGGGCGTCTCGGAATTTACGCGGGCGATGCCTTTGCCTGCTCCGATCAATTTGAACGAGTTGAAGGTAGGCAGAAAGGTATTGGCAGGATTGAGCACAACCGCGGGTGCAAATACATAGGAGGTGTCAATGGTATTTTCCCCCGCAGGAATGCGGTGTAGGCGTCCAGGCAAACCCGTTCCGTCAAAGTTTCCCGCATCCTGCACGTATAGATCGCCAGAAGCATCTACCAGTCCCTGTCCAAAATTATTGGTGGTGTTGATCGAGAACATCTCATCCCGGCTGGTGTGGCCGACGTATTGCTGGGTTTCTACATTGGCTTGGTGGAGGATGAAAGAAGGAAAAGAGGTGCCGTCATTGCCACGAATCGGGGCAAAGACATCGTCGCCACGGAACATGAACCGCTGATACCGCTGGTCAATGTCTCCAGGTACAAATCCGGCACTCATGTCGATACTCCCCGTGATCTCAAAAGTCGTGGGGTTGAAAATCGAGATGACATTGGGGGTGGCTCGGTCTTGAAACACTCCCATTTCTGCATCACGGACTGCAATCCGGAAAGACGTATTGTCCACGGTGGGAATCACCGCTTCTTCTACGATTTCCCCATTCTCATTCACCACCATTTTGGCAAAACCAGAAGACTGGTCAGGGCGGGGCAAAAACATCGCGTGATCATAGAGTGCGGTGGGAACAAATTGCTGGTAATCCGTTCCGTCTGAAAGATCCACGGTACCGCTGGGCATTTCGGCCACGTATTTGACCAAGGCCGTCTCGGAACTGGTGCTCCCCACGATCACAAATCCAGTCGTTTTGTTGGTGTCTTCAGGTTCTGGGTCGGGCTCTGGATCAGGCGTACAGGAAAAGAGGAAACTGGCTCCCAGGAGGGCAAGGGCCACCCGTTTCAAGGAAGAAAAATCAGAAAATAGGCTCATGAGAAAGGTTCTGTTAGATGGATAAGGTGAGTTTCAAGGAAAAATTGGCCCCGGGACGGGGAATGCGAAAGTTGTCATACAGGGCCTTGTTCAGCACATTGTTCGCAGTGAAGGAAAGGTTCCATTTCTCTCCCCCCGGCACGTAGGTGAACCCCAGGTTGTGCAGGTGTTGCCGAGGAATGACAAAGGCAGGATTGGCGGTATTCAAGTCCTTCACCTCATTGATGCTGAAGCGATCAATGAAGAAGTAATTCCAGAAGAGGTCGATTCGGTTTTCGGTCTGAAACAGCGATTGGAGGCGATAGGTGGCCCCGATGTTGAAAAACAAACGCGGAATATTGGGAACTTCGGCTCCCTGTTGCGACCCAACTCCGAGCTGAGGCGAGGCAATTTCATTGCTCTGAAAGGTAAAGCCTCCGTTCAAGTTGAGGTGATCAATCAGACTCAAATTGGTGGCGAACTCTATGCCTTTTCCATCCACCTGGGCCTCATTGACAAATATGGCATTCTCTGGTCCAAAGGCGTCCAATCGGATGAGGTTCTCCCGGTTTCTGAGAAAGCCATCTACTTGCACACTCACCCGGCGGTTTTGGCCCCAGCGTTTGTCAAACTTGAGCCCGAGGTTCCAATTGTCGCTGCTTTCTGGCTTCAGGGTATAATTGGGAAGAATCGCCCCAAAATCTCCAAAAATCTCCGTCTCTGTAGGGATGCGGGTGGCTTGTTCGTAGCTGCCCCGGATGAACAGATGGGGGAACAATTGCCCTTTCAGCGCCAAACCATAGCCATGCTGATTCGCTTGGGTATTCCGAATCGGTAGGAGGGTGGCATTGCGCTGCAAGATGTCGATGGACTCGGCGCTGTAT
>JBCCCJ010001090.1:0-2881 GCA_039033615.1 Bacteroidota bacterium | reverse complement strand
TTTACCCCCTGGGCTGTGGTTTGGGTTGTTCTTTTTGTGTGCGCTGCCGTTTCCCGCCATGGAAAAAACCCCCCACCATTTTTATTCAACCAAAAAAACGACTCCCTTCGATGGCAATGTGCAACCCTGGGTTCCGGTCCACACCGTTCGGGGACAGCAAGCTCAGCAGGCACCGGCGGCTTTGTATTTGCCGATTGCATTCGATGCGCAGGCCACGACCAATGCGGAGATCATAGAACTGAAGCGTAGCGAAAGCAATGGCCTCCCTATCTACATTCGGAGCAAGGGGCAAAGCCTCGCCAGTCGAGGCGCATATTCGGCCTCTGCCATTGAAGCGGCAGCCATTGACGATTTAGTAAGCCTAAAGCGGGATTTGCAGGTCAACGATCCTACCCAGGAATTCGCGATGAAACACCAGGAAATGGATGCCCTTGGTCATACGCACGTCAAATTTCAACAGTATTACCAAGGCATTCCGGTCTATGCTTCTGAGGTGATCGTCCACTTTCCTCCGACCGAGGAAGTGCGACTCACGGGACGCTATCATCGGACCCCAAACCTGGATAACTTGAGTCCCACCCTCAACCAACAACAAGCCAAGGCGATGGCCATTCAGGAAGTCCAAAAGCATGCTGAGCACGTGCATCTTTCCCCTTTCTGGCAGGAGATTCTCGACTACACAGAACCCAAGGTCGAGCTTGTTATCTACCCTGCGGACCGGACGGATGGCACTGACCGACTGGCTTGGCAGGTGACAATTCGTCCCAATGTCCTCCATCGCTGGGAGTATATGTTCGATGCTCACACCGGCGAAATGTTGCTGGAGTACGATCACACTTGTAGCTTGGTTGGGCCAGAAACTGGCAGTGGTACCGATCTCAATGGGCAGCCTCGCAACCTGAACATTTACAATGACAATGGCACCTACCTGCTGCTGGATGCGACCCAAAATATGTACAATGACGGTAACAATAACGGAGCACCGGATAATGGAGAAGGTTTTGTCCTTACGGGGGATTTGAACAACACCAACCTCAGCAATCCCAGTTTCAATGAGGTCACGTCCAACAACCCCAACAACTGGTCGCCTACGGCGGTCTCAGCGCATTACAACTCCGATTTGTCCTACACCTACTTCGAGGATGTCCACCAGCGGAACTCCATCAATGGGCAGGGGGGAGATGTGTATGCCTTCATCAATGTCGCGGATGAAAATGGCGGCGGCCTGGACAATGCCTTTTGGAATGGAAGTGCGATGTTTTATGGCAATGGAAACGTGGCTTTTGCGCCACTGGCGGGAGCCCTGGATGTAGGTGGTCATGAAATGTCTCATGGCGTGGTGCAGGAGACGGCCAATCTAGAGTATCAAGGCCAGTCGGGTTCTTTGAATGAGTCTTTCGCTGATATTTTTGGCGTGATGATTGACCGGGATGATTGGCTCTTGGGCGAAACAGTGGTCAACCCACAATCTTTTCCTTCGGGGGCGTTGCGCAGTTTCAGCAACCCCAACCAAGGCGGCACCAGTTTGAGCGACCCTGGCTACCAGCCCATGCACATGAATCAACTCTATACCGGAGAGCAGAACAATGGGGGCGTTCACATCAATAGTGGGATTCCGAATCACGCCTTCTATCTCTTTGTCAATGACATCGGTTCCAAAGAAAAGGCTGAAAAGATCTACTATCGGGCTCTGGCCAATTATCTGACTCGCTCGTCTCAATTCATTGACTGTAGAATTGCGGTAATCCAAGCAGCGGAAGACATTCATGGGGCCAATTCTGCCGAAGTTACGGCTGTTCAGAACGCCTTCGCTGCGGTCGGCATCGGCTCTCCTGGTGGTGGTGGCGGCGGAGGAGGAGGTGGCGGGGATTACCAGCAGGATCTCCCTGTCAATCCTGGCCAGGATTATATCGTCAGTTACAATTTGGATTTTTTCAACTTCCGGACCCTCCAGCGGACCAATCCCGATGGCAGCAACCCGGTAGAATTGAGTCAGACCGAGCCACGCACCAAAATTAGCATCACCGACAATGGGCAGTGGGGCTACTTTGTGGGGACGGACAACCACATCTATGAGATCAACCTGAATACAGGCTCCGAAAACGTCGTCAGCAACAATCCTGAGTGGGACAATGTCGCCATTTCAAAAGATGGAAGTTTGCTGGCCGCCATCACCAATCAAGTGGATACCTCCATTTATGTATTTCAAACCGCCTCGGGCCAGGGAGTGAGGTATATTCTGTACAACCCTACGACTTCCGGCGGGGGCGAAAATCAAGGCGGGGTGCTCTATGCAGACGCCATGGATTTTGATCACAGTGGCCAATACATCATGTACGATGCCTTTAACCGGATTCCGAATCCCGGCGGAACAGATCTGGAATACTGGGATGTCGGCTTCCTCAACGTATGGGATTTGGCTACCAATAACTGGGGGTCGGGAACCATCGGGAAGTTGTTCACCAATCTCCCAGTTGGGGTGAGTGTGGGCAATGCCGTATTCTCCAAAAATTCTCCTTACATCATTGCATATGACGAGTTGGCGGACAATCAAGTCAACGTCCATGCGGCCAACATTGAAACCGGGGACATTGGCGACATTTGGTCCCAGGGGCTGCTGGGCTTTCCTTCTTTCTCCAAATTGGACGACAAGCTCATTTTCAGCGGAGAAGGCGGCTACAGTGCCGAAGTAGTAAGATTCGTCGATCTACAAGCAGACAAAATCAATGCTGATGGAGGTGCTTTCATCCTGATCGATGAGGCCAAGTGGGGCGTTTGGTATGCGACTGGCGAGCGAAACCTTCAGCTCAGCGCGGAAGAACCGATTTTGGGACATCAGTTGCAGGTGTATCCCAATCCATTCAGGAGCAGTGTCAACGTC
>JBCCCJ010001089.1:0-2883 GCA_039033615.1 Bacteroidota bacterium | reverse complement strand
GTAGGAAGTTCCTGATTGGCTCCAGAGCCGGATTCCATTATTTCTTCCTATACTTGCAGCCGTTGTAGAGAAAGGAATCTGTCCTCTCTTATCATAACGAATTTTCTGCCCCAATGGCTGCAAAAATGGACTTGGTTTTACCCTGTTTTCGTCCGGAACCAGATTGGGTTACCAAGGTACTTGCCGCGGCTTCTGATCTCCGAACCCTGCGGCCTAATTGGGAAATTCGGTTTTTGTTGGTCAATGATGGGGACCCCAATCCGCTTCAAGATTCCGAAAAAGAAATCCTCTCCCACCAATTGGGGGACGTTCAATTTTTGTCCTATCCGGTCAATCGAGGGAAAGGACACGCCATTCGACACGGCTTCGCTCACTCAGATGCCCCTATTACCCTTTACACAGACCTTGACTTTCCTTATGAGGTAGAAAGTTTGGTCAGGGTCGCAGAAACCATTCTGCTTCAGCAGCAAGATCTCGCCATTGGCATCAAAAATGCTGAATACTACCAAGCGGTTCCCCCAAGTCGGGTCTGGCTTTCTCAACTGCTTCGATGGTCCACCGGCAAACTTTTACGCCTCCCGATCACCGATACCCAATGTGGGTTGAAGGCTTTCAGTCCTCAGGGAAGGGAATTGATGCTATCGACCACGATAGATCGCTATTTGTTTGATCTGGAGTGCATCTTTCTGGCCTCCCGACAACCTGCCCTTCGGATGAAAGCAGTCCCCATCCAACTGCGGGACGGCGTGGTATTTTCTCGTTTTGGGGTCCGAATCCTGCTTCAAGAAGGGAGGAATTTTCTCCGGCTTTGGGTCAATAGTTGGGGAAAAAAGTAGGGAAAGAAAGGGTGTATCCCAACATCTCGCAAGTACTTACCTGAAGCAACTCCTTTTTTGCCAAGGACCTGTGCTGAGCGGAGCCGAAGTATGCACGAATTTTCCCTTCCAGCCCTTCCATTTGTTGAAATTCGCTGCGCAATGGGATCGGATGCTCTTGAGGGCGAATCGCACAAATTCGAATCACCTACTTCTGCCCTGAATTCGTTTTCATTCGTGGCTCATTTTTTCACCTTGCAGATCCACAGAAAATTACTGCGTGTGAAAAGAATACCGAAAACGAAAAATGGGATACACCTGAAAAAGGGTGTAGGACACTTTTGCATTCTGCACGAAATGGCTAGGATGGATCACCAAATATGGCTTGATTTTTCTTGGTGCTTGTGTAGATGGCAGTCGCTCCGCGCCTGCAAGAACCATTTGGGCTAGGCCAGGCTACCGAAATGCGCATCCCTATCGGGCCGCGAGTTTTCAAAAACCACCTGCCTCGAAAAACCGAAGCGCGGAGCGATTCGCAGCTCGGTAGAATCAAATGATGGGGAGAACCCCTTCAGGCGCGGAGCGGCTGCCACTTACCCCTCCCAACTCCCGATGCTCCCGCCAAGCGGAGAACCAAAGAACATCACTTGTCCAGCTAGGTTCTTTCGAGCAGATGGCAAGTTTGTCCTACACCCAAAAAAACTGCTACTAGTTTTTCCCTACCTTTGCCCCATGGATGCGACTTCCTCTCCTTCTCCAGATCCACAGGATCAATTGTTGGGTGCTTTTGCGCCGGGTTCTACCTGGGCGGGACCGTTTTTGCCGGTCCTTTCTCCGCGGGAGCCCCACCTCCGGGATCAGTTTCTCGAACAACTGGTTCAGGACAGTCCCCATGTTCAGCACATTGGCCTAGACCTCGCGAGTGATCAGGTCAGCTCCTTGCACGAATTGCTGAATGCCCGCCTGGCCGATGTGCTGGGCGTAGATGCGGATCCTTCCGGTTCTTCTCCCCAAACCGTCATTCATATGTTTGGGTTGGAAACATCTTTGTTCCCAGAATTGCTGAAAGGAGAAGCAAGCTTGCTGCCAACCCTGGCAGCTGAGGCCGAAGCATTGATGGGCCTTCCGGTACGTCTGGTTGCCTGGACAGACGCTTCGTTTCTGGATATCATGGCCGCTCAGGTGCCTGAGTTGCATCAGTCTCTGCCCCCGGCAGTGTCTTTCTTTGAGGAAGATCCAGCAATCAATCCTTATGAACATTTCGCATCCCTTCATGAAAAAGAGCAGACGATAGAAGCGGGCGCTCCAAAATCTGGCCTTTGGTTGGAAATTGGAGAAGCCCTGGCCAAGGCTGGCAAGTTGAGCCAGGCCACGGAGTATTTGAAGGAAACCGTCGAATATGCCGAATCAGAGCAAGCAGACGAATCCGGCAGCAGGGCCTACCTCCTATTGGGGGATATTCTGATGGCCGAGGGAGATAGCAGCCACGCACTCGAACAATATCAGGAAGCGGAAGATCTGCTTCCTGAGGGAGCTCCCCAAGCAGATTTGCATCATCGGATGGGGCAAATTCATTTGCGCCTGCGTCATTATAAGGAAGCCCTCCCATTTTTTCAGGCGACCATCACCCAAGCCGCAGCAGAAGGCAATCAAGCCCTCCAACGCCAGGCGTATCAGCAATTGGCGGTGCTGTACGAACAATGGGGCAAGCCCAATCAAGCAGTAGCTACTTACCAGAAATTGGGGGATCTGGTCGAAAGTCAAGCAGAACCCGCTCCAGAATTGCTGGCCCACACCTATCAGCAAATGGGGGCCATTCACCAAGGCAGATTGGAATGGAATGATGCCCTGGCTGCTTTCCAAAAAGCGCTGACATTCGCCAAAGAAACTTCAGATGATTTTTTGATACATGCCCTGGAAGATTCGGTTGAAGACCTGCAAGAAAAAGCAGATCAACCAGGACCATCAGGAGAAACCAAGAAAAAGGGATGGCTGGGCCGATTATTCGGTAGTTGAGTCAAAGCTTCCCTTAGTGATACTCAAAAAATAACTTGGACCTTTTCACTCG
>JBCCCJ010001088.1:0-2887 GCA_039033615.1 Bacteroidota bacterium | reverse complement strand
TTGGACTTTTGTCCAGTGGTCTGCATGTGAACCCTGATTCTACCAGGGAGCGATTTCTGGTAAGCCTGCTTCAATTTCCGGGCGTAGGGGCTCTTCCCATTCGGGCAATTTCAGGGCAGTGCCGAGTTCTGCCTCTGTTTCATCTACCGGGAATCCAGGGTCCATGGTAGCGACTTCGAACAAGACGCCCCCTGGCATGCGAAAATAGATGGAGCGAAAGTATTTGCGGTCTTTTTGTTCGGTTACTTTGAAATCGCGGCTGAGGAGGTTGTCTCGCAATTCGAGCTGGGCTTCGTCGCTCTCTACCTGGAAAGCCAAGTGGTGAACGGTTCCCAGGCCATTCTTTCCCCGATCCAATTCAGGTAGGGTTCGTACATCTACCACCTTGCCGGGCAGGGATTCTTCCGCAGAAAAACGATGGGTATCGCCTTCTTGCCCCTGCAATTGCCAACCAAAGGTATCCACCAAAAATTCGGCGGTCGGCGCTAGGTCTTTCACCCATAAGGTAGCAGAATGAATGCCCCGAATGGCGTTCGTTCCCTCCACTTCTGCCGTGGTCCAGGGTTCACGCTGATCCTGATCGGTCTCGGTGAGGGTGATATTCAGGCCCGAGGGATCTTTGACCGTCAATTCCTGCTGCCCAAAGCGTACTTTGCGCATCACTGAGATCCCTGCCTGCTGAAGTCGATGTTCCCAAAAAGAAGCGCTGCCTGCGGGAATGGAAAAAACCGTTTCCCCAACTTGCCCGGTTCCAATCACGCCCTCCCGAATCTTCTGTCCCGCGTAGGGGAAGGTCGTCATGATGGTGCCGGGATTTCCCAGCCGATCACCATAGTAGAAGTGATATACCTGTCGGTTGTCGAAATTGACCGTCTTTTTGACCAATCTGAGGCCGAGCGTTTGGGTATAAAACTGCAAATCGGGGATGGATTCTCCGACCGTAGCGGTTACGTGATGGATGCCAGGAATGATTGATTTCATGATTTGGGGAATTTGTTACAAATATCGCGGGAAATCTGGGGCCGAAACAGGCAGAAAAGCCGGAATTTGTTGTCATAATCAGGGAAATGGCTTCCCAGTCCCTATCTCCTGCTCCTCCTCCTCCCACCACCATCATCAACCCTACGACTCCCACGCCCACTACCACTGCTCCTGCTCCTCCTTCCTTCTACCAACTGCCCCAACTTCCCCCGCTCCGCTCCGTACACCCACTACCATTTCCGCAATTCTTTTGTTGTATCACCCTAACTTTTTCTCCTTATGGAAGAGAAAGCATTGTTTACGTCCATTGCGGAAGGGCTCATCACAGATTTTCCTGATGCCATCGCCCACGGCAAGATGATGCATGCACCCGCCATCACCTAGCAGGGCAACGTATTCGCCTTTTTTGCAAAAGATCAGAGCATGGTCTTCAAGCTTGGGAAGACCTTCGATCCTGAAGCCCATCGGGTTCCCGGTTTGTTTCCTTTCAATCCGTTCCGAAAAAAAGGACCGCTTCCTGGCTGGTTTGCCGCTCCGGCTTCTGTATCCGCTGAATGGGAATCTCTCGCCCAAGAAGCTTTGTCTCACCTCTCCAACGCTTGACCTCATGCCTACTTACTTTACCCCAGACTATGCCTCGTTTTTTCAGGAACTGGATCAAAACAATCACAAAACTTGGTTTGACGAACATCGGAAACGATATGAGCAATCGGTTCGTAAGCCCTTCCTGAAATTGGTGGCAGACCTACAGGATGCCCTCCTGGAACTCGATCCTTTGTTAGATCAAGACCCTAAGAAGGCGCTGTTTCGCATCAATCGCGACATTCGCTTTTCCAAAGACAAGACGCCCTACCATACCTTGATGAAAGCTACCCTGGCCCGAGGCGGTCGAAAATCTCGTTATGCGGGGTATTTTTTGGGGATCGGAGCCAATCTGATTCACGTCGGAGGCGGCTTATTAGGCATAGAAAAAAAGGACCTGCATAGCATTCGACAGGCAATCGCTCATCAGCCTCAAGATTTCCAGAAGTTGATTGAGGAGAAACGCTTGGTAGATACTTATTCGCAATTGAACGGCGAACGAAATACTCGGATTCCCAAGGAATTTCAGGCCGCTGCTGAACAAACCCCTTTTGTGGCAAATAAGCAATTCTACGTCATGGCAACCTTCCCCGTACATCAGCATTTGTACCGAGAAGATTTGCTGGCATTTTTGGTGGATCAAGCGAAAAAAGTAACGCCACTCAATCGGTTTTTGCAGCAGGCGGTGGGGTAAACTTAGATATCTTTCATTAGGGAACAAATCACTAGTCATGATGACTCTCATTTGTAGTATTCGACCAGAAAAGGATTGACTCCCATAGCAAAGCGAATTTCCGGCATTTGGGGGCTATTGGGCAGGAAATTCGTGCATTCGTGGCAAAAAGTAAGTTGCCACGAATCCCCCTATGCGACAGTTTTCGGTCCCCTCATCTCAACCACTCATCGCTTTTTTCGTATATTTCGAGCGTGAATCGAATCGCTGCCATATTGTTGATGGGATTGTACCTGCTGACCTCCACGGGTCTGACGGTCAACGTCCATTATTGTCTGGGACAGATTGATTCGATTCAGGTCTTTGCTCCTCCTCCTCACTGCTGTTGCGACGATTTTCCCGGCATGCGAGGCTGTTGTGATGATGAAACCTTTTTCTTTCAATTAGATGAAGACCAAATCACCAGCAGTACCCTCCCCATTCCCCAATGGGAGCTTGCGATGGTGGTTGAGCCTCTTGCTCAATGGGAAGAGCAGATAGAAACCGAAGAGCGATTCCCTGCTTCTTTGGAGCGACCTCCTCCGCTGAGGCTTTCGCGGCGGATTCAGTATCATTCCCTCACCTTGTACGGATAATTCCTTTGGGTCCTTG
>JBCCCJ010001087.1:0-2891 GCA_039033615.1 Bacteroidota bacterium | reverse complement strand
GGGCAAGACCAGCTTTTTGGCGACTGAACCGGAGACCAATGTTACCTGTCCAGGAGTCCGAATCAAAAAGGCTTTGCCAAATTCTGATTGATTCATGCCGATGCCATCACCGATGATCAGATTCAGGTCTACCTGAAAAATCATCATGGTGTCATTCCAGGCAAGGGTGCGCTGAGCCTGGACCTGGGAAGCGGAAAGAAAAGCGGCGAAAAAGGCGATTGTTAAGCTGAGATAGAGTTTCATGAGGGTTGTTGAGTTGAGTTGACATACATGATTTGACCATTGGTATCACTGCATCTCAAAAACGTAATCAAGGGGAGGGATTTATTCAGGTGTAGCTCACATGTTCCCACAAAAAGAATGTCCCAATAGGTGGCAGTCGCGATGCGCCTGCTTTTTTTTGAAGGGCATCTGTTTCTACCAAACTGCGAATCGCCATGCGCTTCGTCTTTTTGAAAGTTGGTTCGGCTGGCTCACCCCAAGTTTTCTTGTGTACCCAAAATCGCAGCCTGGAGGGATGCGCATTTCGGTAGCAAATCGAAGATAGATGGATTGGTAGCAGGCGCATCGCGACTGCCATCTTCAACAGCCTCACCAATGGGACCTGTGTCATCTGACGACCCCCATTTTTTCCCCACCAACAGAAAAGGAGCCTCCTTAGAAGCTCCTGCCTGATTATGCATACTTGAAAAATGTTCGTTATTGACAGGGGACTTTGCGCACTCGGATCTTGCATTGGTCGCCTTGCCCACAAACACAGCGCAATTCTTTGCGGGGCTGTACTTTCCCGTCTCCATTTCGGTCATACCATACTAGTTGGCAGGAATTGCAACCATTTCCCGCTTTGCACCCGAACTCATAGCACTTGCCATCACGGCGAAGGACAATCGGAGTGGAGCTGGTTTTGACACTTCGTGGTACCGACAATTTTTTGGCAGCAGAAACAGAAACTGGCTTCAACTTGGACATACTCATCAATGACCAGGGGCCGTTCATGTCATTGGCGTCTATGCCCAGGTTCTCAGGAATCAACAAAGTAGGATCTATCTTGAAAAAAATCAGGGTGTCATCTACTTGAGCTTTTACAGACAGAAGAGAAGCGAAACCAAACAACGCAGCGGCAATCAATAATCGGAAATTCATGAAAGATGTTTTGAGGTGAAACAAATGATTCGATCATCTGTATCCCTCCACCAGAAAAATGTAACCAAGTATTTAACAAAAAAATCAATCAGAATCCTTTTACAGGCATCCAACACCCAAAAAACCGCCTCCAGAACAATCTGGAGACGGTTTTGATCGAAAGAGACAAAGATCAATCAGCGACCTTGAATCATCACTTTTTGAGCCAATTGCCCCTCTACCTGAATCAAATATAGGCCGGGTGCCAGGTCAGCTACCTCCACAATGTTGCGAATGCTAGCCTCTGCTTGTTCCCACACCGTCCGACCAGAAAGATCAAGAATGCGGAAGGGAAGGGGTTGTTGATTGGTAAATTCTACCACCAGACGATCATGAGCCGGGTTGGGATAGTACTGAAAAGAAGCGGCGAGCAATTCAGGACCAATGCCCACGGTCCCCTTTGGGCAAGCCGCGGTATCAGGATTCAGTTCGAGGTAATCGCCAGGCGCGAGATCTCGTCCTTGCAAGCCAGGATAGGCGGGAGAATAGCGGGTCATGGCAAACATCAGATTGCTGCTGAGAGCCAAGGAATCTCCCTGGGTGGCAGGATTGCCTTGCTGCAAAGGATTGACGTATTCCCAGACAATTTCTTCGTCGGGGGTAACCTCAATGGTGGTACCGGGGCGACCAGAGCATATCAAGGTGTTGCCATTCGGTAGGCGCTGGGCGCTGGAAAGGATGTTGGAATACATATCAGAAGGCTCTGTAGGGCTGTAGCTCCATTCTGCACTAGCAGGGAGATAGGTTCCGTCCCCCGCGGTTTCATAGCCAAAGTCATAGGAGACGAAGAGGGGCTGAATGACATCCACGGTAGAAAAGTCCGCCCCGACGCGATTGTTGTAGAGCAGAATTTTGCCGTAATCTGGATCAGCAGAGGTCAATTCGACATCCATCCAGTGAGCATTGTGCTGATAAAAGAGCGTCTGATCTGATGAATCTCCCTTTCCATAGGCCTCGGGATTCCCCCAACGGAACATCAAATCTCCCCCGATCCCAGACAGTCCGCCAGTACTTCCCGCTGCTTCTGCTGTGGTGGTAGAATGGTCGATGATCCAGATCTCTGAGAATTCCGGCACACTCAACAGAATCTGATCCAAATCCGCGTTGTAGTCGATGGAATTTACGTGCATCCAATCCGCCTCTCCCCCACTTACGCCAAGGTAGTTGACGTCGATGCGCTCGGGATGATCCGCGGGATTGCCAAAATTGAGCTTGGTGCTGTCGAGATCTTGGATGAGGTGATCCCAAGCATGCCATTCCCATACCACGTCGAAACTATCCGTCCCAATCGGCTTGACCTCCAGCACGTAGTCTGGCCATAGTTCTCCTTCTGGCAGCAAAGCCGTATCGCGGCCCAGGGCAATGGCTTCCGCTTCCGTTTTGAGTTCCCAGGCGATCATCAGGATATTTCCATTCGGCATAGGAGCGACGTCGTGGTGGATGCGCTCCAAGGAGTCATTCATTTGGAAGGACCACAACAAGGTATTGTCCCAATCTCTGATCTCCACAAATTCTCCACCGCCTCCAGCCCAAATTGGGTCACCTGCAATGGCTGCGTCCCGCTTACACTTGACCAGTTTCCCGTCTTCTAACAAATACACACTGTTTCCAGGGCGAAAATTGGCCTCATCGGTCCATTCGTTCACAATCCTGCCACAATTGTCGATGAGATATACGTTGGGCTGGTTGTGAGGAAAAAACAAATTCAG
>JBCCCJ010001086.1:0-2896 GCA_039033615.1 Bacteroidota bacterium | reverse complement strand
TTCGCTCCACTCGACGGCCAGGGTTTTGGTGAGATTCTCTACCCCTGCGCGAGCCGCTCCGGTATGAGCCATGCCGGGAAATCCCCGATGAATACCAGCGAGGATGTTCACAATGGCGCCTTGTTTCTGCGGGAGAAAAAAGCGGTTGGCCATCTCTCGGGTCATGAAAAAAGTCCCGTTGAGATTGTTGTTGATGACCGCCTGCCAGCCTTTGTCATTGATGTATTCGGTCAAGGCCGGAAATTGCCCTCCGGCATTGTTGATCAATAGATTGAGCTTGCCGTGTTGCGTCTGGATGTGATCAGCCAAGCCCTGGACTTGTTCTGGCTGGCGAATGTCGCAGGCTTGGCAACTGACCTCCCCAAATTGGGCGAGTTCCTGGGCAGCAGCTTCGAGTGGTTCCACCTTGCGAGAGGCGATGACCACCTTGGCACCGTGCTGGAGCAGCATCTTGGCGATGCCAAAGCCAATGCCACTGCGCCCTCCGGTCACGAGGGCAACTTGGTCCGAAAACAAGTCAGAGGAAAACATGCAACAATGATTGAGCGTAGCAGTCGGAAAAAATCAGTCGGGGATGATGGCCGTGGCTTCGATTTCGATCACCAAGCCTTCCCGTATCAGCGAATATACTTCTACCAGCGTAGCAGCAGGTCGGATGTCTCGAAAAAATTCGCCGTGGGCTTTGCCTACCTCTTCCCATTGGTCCATGTCGGTGATGTACATGCGGGTCCGAACCACATCTTGGATGCTGGCACCCGCATCTTCCAGACTTTGCTGGATTTTGAGAAGGATATAATTGGCCTGGCTATACGCATCGTTGGGAAACATCACTTCCTCTCCTTCGGTGGCGGTGGTGCCGGCGACTTCAACGATGTTTCCGACGCGGACGGCACGGGAGTATCCAACGGTCTCTTCCCACACAACGCCAGAAGAGATGTTTTTTCTGCCTTTCATAGAGTGTCGTTTGACTCAGCCTAAAATTACAGGAATTCCGCAATTTTTGAGCGTTCTTTGTGAGACCATGTGTGGGATCGAGAATTTTTAAAGAAAAAGTCTGGGTTGGAGCCTCTGAGCAGCGATCTTGACGAAAAATGCCTTCCCAAACATATCCTGTAGATACCGTTGATGCGTCGCTATCTGATATATCGTCTGAGTGTACTAATGCTGAGTTTGCTGATAGTCTCTTTGTTGGGCTTCGGTTTGAGTGCCTGGTCCCCCATTGATCCGGTGGTGGAAAAATGCCGATCCAAAGATGGATTGGACAATTATGCAGGCTATCAACGATGCATTGACACGGCTCGTAAGCAATTTGGCTTGGATTTGCCTCTTTTCTATGTTTCTCTTAAGAGCTGGGCGGAACCAGATTCTATGTACCGCTTTTATCCCAAAGAACGACGGAAACACCTCAAAGCCCTCCTTTATCTTCACGGAGATTGGGACAATGTATGGGCCTACCAGAAAGCTTTTGAGGATTTCAAAGCAGAACTGTTGAGCAAGAAAGCCGCTCGTAAGGCCTCTTATGAAGAACGCTTACAACGATCTGAGCTCCAATATCTTGGGCAAAGGCTGCAACGGAGCTTGAATCCCGCAGACATTCAGCAATCCCTTGATAGCATGGCTGGCCCCATCCATGCGCAAGCTGGATTGACAGAGCTAGTTGCACCTTTTGATACCTTGGTCCAGCGATGGCAAGTCTTACAGGAGCCTCAGGGAAAATGGCGGACCTATCTCCCTAGCTTCGTTTGGCACGGCAGCAAGAATCAGTATCACCGCTGGATGGGGGGCTTGATCACCCGTTTTGACCTGGGAGAATCGTATTATCAATACAAATCGGTAGGAGAGATCATCAAGGGCCTGTATTTCTGGTCTTTTGTGCTGGGGCTGAGTTCCATCCTGCTCATTTTTCTGCTGGGGATTGCCTCCGGGGTACTGGCCGCTTTGTATGCCCAAGGCTGGGCTGATCGAATATCTGGAATCTTTTTGTGGACCTTGGAATCTCTGCCAGGATTCTGGGTAGCGACGATGCTGTTGGTGTGGCCGGCTGCGCAATGGGGATGGTTTCCCTTGAAGTTTGATGCGAGTCCGGAGACGCTAGGAGAAGGCATCCATCAGATGATCCTTCCCGTTTTGGGCTTCTCATTTGGAGCAATCGCCCTGGTAAGCCGTACGCTGAGAGGCAGTTTGTTAGAAATCCTGAACCAAGACTATATCCGCACCGCGTTGGCCAAAGGACTTTCCCACTCTCAAGTGGTGTGGCGCCATGCGTTCCGAAACGCGATTTTTCCCTTGATTGGCTTCGTTGCTGGGATATTTCCTGCCTTGATTGGCGGCTCGGTGATCATCGAAACCATCTTCAATATCCCTGGGATGGGAAGGGAAATTCTGAACACCAGTCAGACCAATGACTTGCCGATGGTGATTGGGATCTTGTTGATTACTGGCTTTCTCACCGCCATTGGCTATCTGATCGCGGATCTGTTGTATGCCTGGGCCGATCCACGGGTGCGGGATCGACTACTCAAGCCAAAAAATGGCTGATGGCTCAATCGCCATCAGCCTGATATCACATGTTACCGATGCAAAAGTGCCTCTCTATTCTTGCTTGACTGGGCAACTGCTGATCCCAAAGAGCGCATACAAGGGACAAAAGCTGACGGTACTGGTAAAGACGAAGATGCCGGCTACTACCAGCAAGATGATGCTGACGATCTTGGGCACAAAGCTGGTGAAGAAAAGCCCGATGGCGGCAACGGCGATGATCACGCGAATCAGGCGATCGGTATTACCCATGTTCTTTTTCATCTTGGAAGGGGATTAAGTGATACTCAAAAAATAACTTGGACCATACTCCTAGACATTTTCTGAATACCTTTTCCACTTCTTTCATCCAAGCTTG
>JBCCCJ010001085.1:0-2903 GCA_039033615.1 Bacteroidota bacterium | reverse complement strand
TTCGATTTTTTCTTTTTCGGTTTTGACTTTCTCTGCTTCATGGAACATCGAGGTAAGACTCACCTTCTGATCATCGGCAAGCATTGAATTCCTCCCTCTGCTGCGCTCTCCTCTCCCTCCCGAGGGAGACACGCTCAGTCCTTGCCATCGGCAAGTCCGATCATCATTCGACATTCATCATTCATCGGTTCGACAGTACGAGGCCTTTTGCCATCGGCAAGTCCCGCCTTCTTTTCATCGAAAAGTGGGTCGTTTTCCATCGCGAGGGAAAACGGGGTGGCGCGGGAAAGGGTTCCGCATCCCTTGCCATCGGCAATCCCGCTTCTCGCCTCCCGCAGCGTCAGAGATCCCGCTTCCTCCCAGCGATCCGGCCTCACTTCACCACCACTTGTTTCATTTCTCCTCTACCAAAGAGACTCGGCTGATACATCGGCTCGACCCGAGGGGAATTGAGGGTGTAGGTACCAGAGAAGCGAGGCATCAATTCTACCGAGAAGCGATAGGTGCCGGGGGAAAGTTTGCGACAAAAGATGCCTACTTGCTCCCGGAAATACTCCCGGTGTACCTCTCGCTGGTGCTTGCCAGTAGCTTTGCTGCCGTAGGAACAACCTGCGGGAATGGGGACTTCGATCAGCAGATATTCGCTTTCAGCTAATACTTCTACTTCCACCTGCAACTGAATCTTTTTCCCTGCCTCCAGTTGACTCCTAGGTTCCGATTCTGCCCCGAGCCAAGAACGCACCTGAAAATGCTCGGTTTTTGGAAGCGGCTCGGGATTGTGCCAACGCTGAGTCAGAGACAGATAAAGCGGTCCGCTCCCGCTCCGTTGCACTTCTAGCTCAGAAACGTCCTCCAGTAGGGTATCTATTGGAAAAGCAATGCTAGCAAGTTGGGCGTCGCCTGCGATCTGTAAGCCAGCGGGCGTGGGTTTCCCGGACTCGGCCAAAGCTGCCGGGAGAAAAGTCACCAGCATCCGCGCCGCCTGATAGGTGTTGAGGTAGGAGTCTGCTTGGTAGCGTTCCAAAAAGGCATTCCGAACCCCTCGGAGGCTGGAATCCTGGTCGCCAGCGCGTGCCAGCAAGTCATAGGCAAGCAGGCTGTTTTCGACTGAAAATCGACTCCTTTCTTGGGAGGCAGGCCAATAAGGATTGCCCCGGATCGTAGATTGCCGATGGCTCCACAGGCTATCCAGAGAATGCGGCAACCCATAGCGTTGCTGAACTTGGAGGAGTTGAAGTTGGTGCTGCAAACTGAGGGCAGTATCCTGCCTGAGGCTGTCCACAATCCTACGGGCATCGGTGGTTTCTCCTAACTTGTGCAGCAAGATCAAGGCACTCAACTGAGTCGGTTGAACCCTTCGCTGCACTTCATATTGCAGTTGCTCGGTCAATCCCTGCCAATTGATGGGGGTGTCATGCCCATCTGCTTTTGCCATCAACAGAGCCCTGGCTGCGTGCAGAGTGATCCAATCACTTTGCCGATTCCCGGCCCACCAGCCCCAGCCTCCGCCTTTCAATTGGGCTTTGGCGAGGCGTCGGATGAGGGATTGGATCTGTTTTTCTTTTTCAAACGGCTCTTCGAACTGCTCACAAATCCGGGCTTCCCAGAGGTAAGCCATCAGTTTTGAGGCCGCCTGCTCGTTGCAGAGATAGCGGTAGCGATGCAAGCGGTCGATCTCTTGTTGCAAGACACCCAACCAATTGGCTTCGGCAATGAGCCTGAGCGGCCCTTTTGTCGGGTCAAAGGAAAAGCTCCGACTGCTATCGGTTTCCAGATTCAAAAAATGGCCTTCCGTCTCCTCGCTTCCGGGTAGGAACAAGGGCAGTTTGCGCACTTCCCCGTCCCAATAACCGCCGCTTTCCCGCACCAGATAGGTCAATTCCAGGCTGTCTCCTTCAGGAGCCGTGATCTGCATGGTGTCCAGATGACTCAATTCCAGACTGATCTCGTCATCCATCAGCGTATCGGCTTGGAGAGCAAATTGTCGCTTCAGACTGCGCTCTCCCCCCTGAAAGTTCTGCACTTTTCCGATGAGTTGGGTACTGTCGCCCCACAGCAGAAAGCGCGGCATCGCCAATTGCGCCTGCAGCGGCTTGAAGGAACGCAAACTGCTTTCCATTTGTCCAGTGAGGCGCTTGGGTCCTACCGCCAACGCAAAGGTCTTCCAGCGGGTGATGTCATCTGGCAAGCGAACGGTAGCGGTGGCTATGCCATGGCGGTCAGTACGCAATTGCGGGAGCCAATAGGCGTAGTCCCGAAAGTTGCGGCGCAGGCCAGAGGCGGCTAGAGGGAGGGCGGATTGGGGAGAAGTCTCATCAGAGAAATGGTCTCGCTCTTGAAGCATCTCTAGGAGCTTTTCCTTACTATTCTTCAGGGGATTGGTCCACCATAGTGCATTCCGGTCAGAGTTAGGCCACCAATCGGGTCGTTCGTCAGTGATATTGGGAAAAGTTGAAATGGGGCGAGTCCTTACGGAATGGATAGAGCCTGAGAAGGTAGTTCGTTTGGGAGGAAGGGCTTCATAAATTGCTACCACATCTAATGAGATAGAGGATACATTCATTTGAAACTCAATCCAGTTCATATTGGAAAAGTAGGTTTTCCTCTTATTGATCCCTAAATACCGGGTTTCAATGACTCCTCGTTTGGGTGCCATTATGCGAAAGTACCCATCCTCATCGGTTTGGGTACCTGCTTTTACCCAAACACCATTGGGATCGTAAATGACCACGGTGCAAAAACCAAGCGGCGAATAGTTGTGGTCATATACCTGTCCTTCTATGACTCGATACAAATTTCCGTTTGAAGTAGAATCGGAAACAGGAGGCTTTTTCTCTTCGCTTAATGCGGTTAACAGTCGATCTTTCAACTCTCTTGCTTGAAGTTGAACCACTTGCTGTTCT
>JBCCCJ010001084.1:0-2904 GCA_039033615.1 Bacteroidota bacterium | reverse complement strand
GCCTTTGTGGTGAAGGCTACGCAAATAATCACGATTCGCCATTTTGTCTAGGAGTATGGAGGAAGTTATTTTTCAAGGCTCACTTAGCCCATGTTTGGAACGCTAATTTTCTCGGAAATTCCCTGCTTCGAGAACCTGAACTGCCCACTTTCTCCTCGAAATCCCGACTCTCGGGATTCCTCGTCAAAAGTGGTTGTCAGACGAAGATCCCGTTTGTCGAAGATGCCGCAGAGTGGTACGGGAAACCTCAACTTAGGAAATTTCTTTAGCCAATTTTCTATCCCAAACATGGTCTTAGTTGTATGGGGGAATAGCAGAAAGCCTTTCCATGAACTGGTATTCCTTGGGGTGGCCTTTGGCCTGTGTGGTTCCATGATGACTTTTCCCAGAGAGCAAAGTCTCAGGAGGACTGCCAATACGCTTGCTACGGGCTGTTGAAACTGCTGGACCTACCCGCGCTCCACTCGCAGGATCTGCCATTTGAGGTGAAATGAGACCACCGGTTTTGAGAGAGGCTTTCTCAACCTGATCGCGCTACAAAGCGGAGGCCTCCCGTAATATCTGCGACTTCCAACAAATCGAAACTTTTCTTGAATTTTCAACCGGGTACATCCAAATTCGAGCCGGGTACCGTATGTGTGCTGGGGTGGGATTTTTGAGGTGATCATGAAAAGCAATCAAGAGGAATCATGTGACAGCTCAATCATACCACGAAAGCCAATATGGCATCAAACTCCGGGCAGCCTGACTTCCAATCCTCCATCTCTTCACGCACAATGAACGATCAATCTCAACACATGAAACTCAATCGACCGATCTACACCAGAAGAGGGAGGGCACTGTGGCAGAGAACCTGTTACCTCTTATTCACCTTTTTCCTCTTATGCAGCCACGATCTGTACCTCAAGATGGAAACCTATTTCTTGGAGCCGAATCAAGAAGCGACGCTGAGCCTCTACAATGGAACCTTTGAGACGAGTGAGAATGTCATCACGCGCGACCGCATGTTGGATGCTTCCGTGGTCGCTCAAGGCGAAAGAGTACCCATCCAGCCGGATCAATGGCAAGACCAAGACAGCACCATCACCCAATTGACTTTTACCACGGGGAAAGCAGGAACCTATGTGGCAGGCGTCTCTACCAAGGCCAGAAACATTGAGCTTACCGCCGAGAAGTTCAATAGCTACCTCGAACATGATGGGGTATTGGATATGCTCGAAGCCCGCACCCAGAATGATTTGCTGGGGGAAGATGCGGTGGAAAGTTATCAAAAGCATGTGAAAGCCATCTATCAGGTAGGCGATGTCAAGACCCAAGACTGGAGCACAGTAATGGGCTATCCGATTGAGTTTGTGCCGCAGGCCAATCCGTATGAGAAATATAGCGGGGATCAAGTAGCCGTACAGCTGCTGCTAGACGGGCAACCGCTTCCCAACCAATTGGTGTATGCCGACTATCTCCCCAGCACTCACGCTCATAGCGATAGCGACCACCCGCACGAACACGATGGAGACCACCATTCCCATTCGCACTCCGACGACCACACCCATGATGACGGGGACGGGGCGCATGATCATTCCCACGAGGCAGAGGAAGCGCACTCCCATACCAGCGGACAACAACTTCGCACCAATGCGCAGGGGATCTGCACGGTCGAGCTGCCGGAAGATGGGATCTACTACCTACGGACCATTCACATGGTGGAGGTTGCCGATAGCGAGGAATGGACGCATCAGTCTACCTGGGCGACCTTGACCTTTGAGGTGACCCACAAACATGGCAGCAGCACCCATACCCACCATCATCATGAGCATGAGGCGGGAATTCCCACTTGGGCGTTTGTGTTGGGGAGTTTGCTGTTGATAGGGGGATTATTCTTGGCCTTTCGGAAACCGAATTCATGAAGCGTCTCCCTCTCAAACCAGTTGTGTTGCTGTCCTTGCTCCTTCTGCCGATGCTTGGGTTTGCCCATGATGTCAGCAGTGCTGATCAGGAGCTGTTGCGCAATGGAGGCTTGTGGGCTTACCTTCAGGTAGGCGCCACCCACATGCTCACGGGCTACGATCACCTGCTGTTCTTGGCTGGCGTGCTCTTTTACTTGAAGAGCTTTCGAGACATTTTGACCTTCATCACGGTGTTCACCATCGGACATTGCATCACCTTGATCGGCGCGACCTATGCTGGCATCACCGCCAATGAACATCTGGTAGATGCAGTGATTGCCTTGAGCGTCTTGTACAAAGGCTTTGAGAATTTGGGTGGCTTTGAGAAGCTGAAGGGGAAATCGCCCGATTTACTGCTGATGGTGGGGATCTTTGGTTTGATTCATGGCTTTGGCCTCTCCACCCGCTTGCAGTCCTTCGATATGGGGCCAGAGCAATTCCTCGCCAACATCCTCTGCTTCAACCTTGGCGTAGAAGTCGGGCAGGTGCTTGCCTTGATCCCCATCGTATTTCTCATCACACTTTCCCGCAAACACAAACAATTTCCAGCCTTCTATCAGGCAGTGAACTGGTATTTGGTGTTGGCAGGAATCGCTTTGTTTGGGTACCAAATGTATGGGTATGTGTGGGGGCATTGAGGGGAGGGGCTAAGGTAAGACCGCTAGCGGGGTTGAAATGTGTATATGTTACAGGCAGACTCATTGGTCCGCAAGCCACTCGGTGTTCTTTCCTTGCGTTCGGATAAGACCTCTACATTAAATTGGACCGTTAGTTCCTTCGCTTTCCATCGGCCTTACATAAGATGAATATGTCCCTACAAGCAATAGCTGCAATCATATATGCCTTAGTTAGTGTTAGCATGCCAGAAAGTGAAATGTTTGGCTGTTATTCCGGCAAAGATGAAGATGGCTCAATTCAACTTCAGCTAAAGGAGGATTTCTCCTTTTGTGTGAGATACTGG
>JBCCCJ010001083.1:0-2904 GCA_039033615.1 Bacteroidota bacterium | reverse complement strand
GTTAGCAAACTATAAAAAAATTAGTACAAGCCCAACTCTTTAGCATGTTTTTTTGCATATTCTCGCAATTGCCAAAAAAATTTGAGTCATCTTTGCCCAATCCTTGCTAAAAAGATGACAGAAGTCGGTTGGGAGGAGAGAATAAGTATGAAGCGTAGCAGAAGCTTTCAAGGCGCTCCACATCTGGGGCCTTTTTGTTAAGTTTGTCATGGAAGAGCATGCTACACCCTGTGCAAGAATTGGTACCCTATGTTGAGTTTAGAACAAGTCGGAATTGAATTTGGCGGGAAATGGCTGTTGCAAAACGCCACCTACCAGTTTGTCAAAGGGGAGCGATTGGGCCTGATCGGTCGCAATGGAGCCGGGAAATCTACCCTGCTCAGGATGATCCATGGGGATCTGATTCCATCCGAAGGGGCAATCCATCGGGCTGGTAAGCTGAAAGTGGCTTTTTTCAATCAGGATTTGTTGTCCTACCAGACCGACCGCCCCATTGTAGAGGTGGCGCGGGATGCTTTTGCGGAGCTCCTGCAACTTCAGAAGGAGATCAACGAGTTGCTGCAACAGGTAGAAGCTGGAGAAACCGATCCGGCCATTTGGGATGATTTGGCCGCCAAACAAGATACTTTCGAAACCCAAGGTGGGAATCGGATGGATGCCGCGGTGCACACGGTTTTGGATGGATTGGGCTTTACCAAGGCAGAACAACATATGCCGTACCGGACCTTTTCTGGTGGCTGGCGCATGCGGGTGATGTTGGCAAAAATGTTGTTGACCGAGCCGGATATTCTGATGCTCGATGAGCCGACCAACCACCTAGATTTGCCTTCGATTCAGTGGCTGGAGTCTTACCTCAAAACCTTCCCTGGCACCTGCATCGTCGTTTCCCACGACCGCTTTTTCATAGATCGGGTGTCGGAAAAGATCATGGAGATCAGCCTCAGACAACTCACTGTCTACAGTGGAAACTACTCCTACTATGTCGCAGAAAAGGCGCTGCGTCAGGAGCAACAATTAGCGGCCTACGAAAACCAGCAAAAACACATCGCCCAGCAGGAACGCTTCATCAACCGCTTTCGGGCCAAGGCAACCAAAGCGCGCCAAGTGCAGAGCAAAATCAAGCTGCTGGACAAACTAGAGAAAATTGAAGCCCCGGAAGAAGAAGCGGTCAAATTGAGTTTCCGCTTTGTGATGAAAGAGCCTTCCGGTAAGGAAGTCCTCCGCCTCAAGGACATTTCCAAAGCATACGGGGAGAAAAAGGTGCTAGAGTCGAGTACCACCACCATTTTGCGCGGAGACAAAATTGCGCTGATTGGTGCCAACGGTTTGGGCAAATCCACCTTGTTGCGCATCATGGTGGGCCAGGAGCCTTTTGATGGGAGTTGTGAAACCGGCTATAAAGTCAAACCGACCTTTTTTGCCCAGCATCAATTGGAAGCCCTTCACCTACCGAATACGATTCTGCGCGAAATAAGCGAAGCCACCGCTGAGAAAACCGAAACCGAATTGAGGACGCTTTTGGGCTGCTTCATGTTCTCGGGAGAAGAGGTGGACAAACGCATTCAGGTGTTGTCGGGGGGAGAAAAGTCTCGGGTCGCCTTGGTCAAAACCTTACTTTCAGAAGCCAACTTCCTCCTCTTGGATGAACCGACGAACCACTTGGACATTCAAAGCATCCAAATTTTGGTGGAAGCCTTGAACGCCTATGACGGTACCTACGTGTTGGTTTCCCATGATCGCTACTTTTTGGAAAAAGTGGCCAACAAGATTTGGTACATCGAAGATCGCAAAGTCAAGGAATATCCCGGCACCTATGGGGAATACGAATCTTGGCAAGCTCGCCGAGCTGCTGCGGCACAAGCAGAACAACAAAAACAGCCTGAGAACAAGCAGGCTGCCACTTCCGCCGCGCCAGTGGTTCCCCCTAAGAAAAAGACTGCCCCGAGCTTATCCTTTTCTGAAAAGAAGGCCCTGAAAAACCGACTGCGAAGTTTGGAGCGGAAAGTAGGGGACCTAGAAGCGAAAATCGAGGTGGCTGAAACCAAGGTGGCGACCCAGGCGGAGAAAATGCTTCAACCAGAAGTAGCTGCCGATTTCGCGAAGCTTTCGGAAGAGCAAAACGTATATGATGCCTTGGAAAAAGAATTGGAGAAGCTCACCGAAAACTGGGAAACTACCAGCTTGGAATTGGAAGAAGTACAGGAAAAATTGGGGTAGCCAACTCAAGGATGGATCAGTTCCTTCCGAAAGCACACACTGTTGTCCACGCCTAGGTACTGGCCGTAGTTGGCGGTGCGTTGATAGTCGGCTTTTTCATATAGACGAATGGCCTCTGGCTGTCGTTTGCCAGTCTCGAGCACGCATGCTGGGTATCCCAATTCCTTGGCCCAGGTTTCCAAATGTGCCAATATCTGCTGTGCGATGCCTTGGCCCCGATGAGATTCGCGTACATACATGCGCTTGACCTCCATCGCTGCTTCCCCTTGTGGTTTGATGGCTCCGCAGCCGACCGCTGCTTCCCCCAGGTAGGCGACAACTGCCTGATTCAATTGCTGGATACCATTGAATTGGGCATAAAAAGCGTGATCCGCTTCGCCGTCCCGCCGAGCGAGATCTGCATCTAACAAGCCTACCAGTTCCTGAAAGTCAGGATGATGGGCATCGGTACGTAGGAAGGTCAGGTTCATGATGAAAGGAATTGACAAAGTACTAGTGCTTGCGGAACGAAGTTCCCATCCATAAAACTTGCCCCCATTCGGCAGGCTCAGGACATGCTTTTTCCGCCTTACTGCATCAGAAAAGGCTCACCTATATCTATAGGCTCGCCTTTTCTTTCTGGACAGCCGAAAAAATGCCTGCGTTTTATTTGGTCAGTTACTTAGCTCCGAAAGCACTAGGAGCTGC
>JBCCCJ010001082.1:0-2907 GCA_039033615.1 Bacteroidota bacterium | reverse complement strand
GGTGCTGACGACCGAGAAGGATTACTATCGGCTGGTGGGATCTCCTGTATTAAATCAGATCTCGAATTTCCCCCTGGCATACCTCCCCATAGAACTGGCCTGGGTCCATGGAGAACAAGCCTTATGGGAGGCCCTGGATGGTTTGGTAGGAAATTGAGGGATTTTGTTACCTTTGATCTGGTCTCTGACCACTTCCGCCATACTCATTGGTGCTGTGTCAATTGATAAGTGATAGGTAGGTGATAGGGGATTTTTTTGCAGATCAAGGCGGAAAATCTGAGTTTGGCGGGCCAAACGAAGGTTTTTCAACGCCGATCATAGATGCCGATTCATCGGTAGATGCGGAAAAAGACACACCAAATACCCATCCATCAGTAGTTGACACAGCACTAGTACGCCCCCTTTTGTTTCGTCATTTGAATCCGGCTGCTGATTGTTGAAGCCCAGACTTATTAACGGAATCCTGCTGATATCGGCCGTCTTGCTCTGGGCGACCCTACTGGTATTTCATTGGTATGATTCTGCCTTGGGGATATTTGATGAAGTCGGGGCAGTATCCGTCTGGGTGGGAAGCTGGATCTATAAGGTGGTCACCGCAGCTTTTTTCCTCACCAAGGGCATATTGGTGTGGCGCTGGTTTCGACAGGTCGAAGAATTCCATGTCACCACCCAACTCTGGCGTCTCTTCATCATTGGGATGGGGGGAATCACGGTCATCATGCTGACGACCTTTGCCAGCCAAGCGACCGCGGATATGAACAGCCACCGCTATCTGGTGCCGTTGTACTTCTTCCTGGGCTTGTATGCCTTGTTGATGTTTTTCCTCTCCTCGGTCTTCATTTATCAACGGTTCATTCTCTATCCCCGAACCCGCCGCAAACTCACTGCTTGGCAGATTTTTCTGGGATTTTTGGCCTTGTCCATCCTCCAGCCTTTCCTGGCAGATGGGATTTATATCCTCGTGGCCTTCCTCTTATTTGTTGGCTTGAGTCTCGCCTTGTCCATCAATGTCCGTTGGGTTGCCTACCTGAATTTTCAACAAAAACTGAGAGCCCTAGGATTGTTGGGGTTGATCATGCTGGTGATCATCGTGTATGGCATCGCTGCCCAGACCTTGCCTGTCCGACTGGAAATGGTTGGTATGGAATTGCTCCGCCTGGAGTTCTTGTATTACATCATGGTATTTGGGGTAGCTTATACTGGGGTGTCGATCCTGATTCTGTTTTTCAACCTGCCTACTACTTCTATTTTTGAAAAACAGAGCTCGGAGATCGCTTCTTTTCAAAAGATCAATCATGCCATTCAGTCCAACCTCGACTTTACGGAAATCATGCAGACCCTGCTAGATGCTTCCATGATGGCGGCCAATGCCCGAGCAGGCTGGATCGAACTCTTGCAGGACGATGGCGAAGTCAAGTTGATTCATAGCCAGCGGATTTCTCAGGGGGAAGTCAAAGAAATCAAGCAAGACTACGACCTGACCGACAAGGTCACCCGGGATCAAAAGTATTATTTGGTCCGAAATACCCGTAAGCACCGCGCCTTTCGGCAAAGCAGCAGCAAATACAAATGCCTCCTTGCGGTCCCCATTGTTTCTAATCAAAGGGCATATGGCGCAGTATTCATGGTCAATGAATTGATCAATTCGTTCGAAGACGTTACCATCCAATCGGTGAACCTGTTTGCAGAACAAGCGGGGATTTCCCTGGAAAATGCCCGCCTCATCAAAAACTCCATCGAGGTCGAGCGGTATCAGGAGCAGTTGAAAATCGCCCAGGAAGTCCAGAGTAAATTGTTGCCTCGGGAGCTCCCATTCACCAATGAAATTCAATTTGGAGCGGTGAGTGAAGCTGCTCAGGAGGTGGGAGGAGATTATTTTGACGTCGTGCAGGTGAATCCCCATACCTATCGGGTGGCGATTGGCGACGTATCCGGAAAAGGAACCACGGCTGCATTTTACATGGCAGAGATTAAGGGCATTTTCCATGCCTTGAGTTTGTTGGATCTATCTGTCCGCCAAATCATTGAGACGGCCAACTTGGCATTGTCTCGCTGTATGCAGCGCGGCTTCTTCATGACTTTCACCTTTTTGGAGATTGATTTGAAAGCCCGAAAAATTGAAATGATTCGGGCTGGGCATTGTCCGACCTACCATTTTGGCACAGAACGTACCGGCGTGTGTCGGTTGGATGACGGGACCATTGGGTTGGGAATTGTCAGGACCCCGCATTTCAGCAGTTTGGTTGAAAAAACGGAACACTTGGCCATCCATGCGGGGGATACCTTGGTCTTGTACACCGACGGCATCAACGAGGCAAGGAACGCGGAAGGAGAAGAATTTGGCTACGATCGTCTACAGGAGGCCATCGAGACCAATCGAAAGATGTCCCCCAAAGAATTGGCCACTTCTATTGTGGATTCAGTCCGCAACTTTGCCCATTCGGACCCCCAAGATGACTATACAGTCCTGGTGATTCATTTTCCATGAACCCATCTGATTTAACCACCGTACACATAGCTGGAGATGAAAATTCATGAAGTCAACAACGGTCATTATGTGAGCCTCATCATCGAGGGAGAGCTGGACGCGAATTCATCCGTGATTTTGGATGAGAAAATTGCCACCCTCCTTTCGGAAGAAAAGGTCAACCTTCACATCAATGGCGCAGGGATCCAATACATTTCTAGTCCTGGACTTGGCGTGTTTATCTCGTACGTAGGTGAACTCGGAAGCAAAGGAGGCAAATTTGTGATCTCGTCTCTGGCAGCTAATGTTGAGAATGTGTTTCAAATCCTTGGCTTGGACAAACTTGAAAACCTCATCATCGTCAACGACGAATCAGAAGTCGAAGCTCATTTCCGCTAAGAATGAAAGCCCATATCAAGGTAAGATGTAACAAGGCCTAT
>JBCCCJ010001081.1:0-2907 GCA_039033615.1 Bacteroidota bacterium | reverse complement strand
CCGAAGCAATCTACCTCGGCCTGATCGACAATCACCGATTGGAGCAAAGGAGGCTCTGAAATCGTGAAGGGAATCGGGACAAGGCAGCCATTGTCGTCAACGAGGGTTACGGTATCTGTCTGCGCCGGAAGGTTGGATAGCCCAGGGGTAGAGAAAAAATTGGTCCCATCCAGGGTAAACTGATACGGCTGGGTTCCTCCCTGCCCGATCAGGGTCAAACTACCGCTGCTATCTCCAAAACAGGCCACATCTATCAGGGTATCCACTCCTGCTACCAAGCCCGTCGGGGTGGTAACCAAGGTATCGACCATTGCGACACAGCCTTGACTGTCCTGAATGGTGATGGTGTAAAAGCCCGCGAAGAGAGAACCGAAGGAAGGATTGGTCCCAAAAGTTTGGCCGTCGATGGCGTACAGATACGGCAAAGTCCCGCCACTCCCTGAAGCGGTGAGCACCCCCGTAGCATTCCCCAAACAATCCACATCCTGGCGATCTATAATGCTGACTTCCAACAAAGGGGGTTCATTGACACTGACCTGCAGGGTATCGGGACAGCCATTGGCATCCGTCATCGTCATGGCATAGGTTCCGGCAGTCAGCCCAGGAAAACTGTCACTTGGGCCAATAAATCCCCCCAGAAACCCATAATTGTAGGGAGAGATCCCACCGCTTCCAGAAAGATTCACTACGCCATCCGCCCCACCAAAGCAACTGACGTCCGTGATGCTGGCCGCCAACTGAACCGGGGATGGCTCGGTGATTTGAACCGTGGCGGTATGGATACAAGCGCTGTCATCCTGCACCGCGATTTGGTAGGTGCCCGGAAGGAGGTTGGTAAATGCGCTATCAGAGGTAAACGGACTCCCATCCAGCGAATACAGGTAGCCGGGGACGCCGCCCGCGGCTGTCAAAGTGAGGCCTCCATTGCTTTGGCCATTGCACAGAACGTTGGTTTGAGAATCAACCAGCACTTGCAGCGGAGAAGGTTCGGTGATGGTAACTTGAAGCGTTTCAGTACAGGAGCTATCGTCCTGGACAAGGAGCGTATAGGTGCCAGCAAGGAGATTGGAGAAGGTAGCAGTGGCCTGCAATGGGCCGCCATCCAGGCTGTATTGAAAAGGAGGAATGCCACCTCCAGCTAGGATGTCCACAAATCCAGTGCTTCCCCCATTGCAAGCCACATTGGCCTGATTCATGACTGCCAGCGTCAAGGGAGGCGTTTCGGTCAGCGTTACCACCACGGTATCCTGACAGCCGTTCCCATCCTGAATGATGGTCTGATACATCCCCGCAGGCAGGCCAGTTAAGAGACCACCATTTTGGAATCCCCCCAGTCCAGCGCTGAATTGATAGGGTGGCGTACCACCAGTTGCGCTCAGGCTGATGGTGCCGGTACTCGTTCCGCCACATACCAGATTCCCCTGGCTCACCAAATTGCCAGAGAGCACCGGGGGCTCTTGAACCGAAAAAGGAAGGGTGTCTCGGCATCCGGTCCCATCCAGGGTGAACAGGGTGTAATTCCCTGGTCCCAGGTTGGCCAGCTGGCTATTATTTACCGCCACACTGTCTACTTGAATCAGCGTATTCCCCATGTACCAAGCAAATTCGTAAGGAGCCACATTCCCATAAAATGCCTCCGCCAATCCCGTGCTGTCTCCTGCACACCACACATCCTGGATCGTGAGGGTAATCGCTTCCTGGGGAACCACCGTGAATAATTCGGAGATAGAGCCGCAGGCATTGGTGATGGTAACGGTGTAGGTCCCAATCTGATTGATGGCAATGGCGGAATTGGTGCTGCCATTGCTCCAAAGATAACTTCCCCCCTCTGTTTCGGCGGAAATCACCAGAGGTTGACCATCACATAAGTAATAGGTGGAATTGAGCATATCCACCAATGGTTCTACCACTATGATGGTCACACTATCCGTTCGGATTTGACCACAGGCGTCGGTTACCGTTACCCCATAGGTGGTGGTCGTTTGGGGAGTAGCTATCGGCGTGGGACTGGTGGGATCATCTAGTCCCGTTGATGGTCCCCAGAGAAAGCTGGCTCCGGTCCCCACCGAAAGCGGTACCGATTGGCCCTGACAAATGAGGGTATCCCTGGGTGCTTCGGTAAAAGAGATGTAATCAAGGCAAAAGCGGTGCTCATTGTTGAATCCCCCCGTAGCAGCGGTGAATCCCCAAAACACATTGGGATCGCCATTGAAAAAGGTGTTGATGAGATCCCCTGTGTATTGCAAACGCAGATCACAATCGATCCAGACCTTGAACAAGAGGGAATCCGGATTCCAACTGACCCGAAATTTGTGTTCCGCACAGTCCTCGGCATTGTCTTGTCCAGCGATGATTTGGACCGGGCCAGCGATGTTATTCAGTGCTTGGTGATCAATGACTCCCTGAGACATGAAGGCGATATGATCATAGGAGGGATCGTTGACATCTACATTTTGCCAGGTGTCCATTTCCACTGCAAAAGAAGGACTGATGCCCTGATAGCCCATTCCCCCCCCTTGTGACCCCACAGAGGTACTTACCTGCTGCAAGACGAAGGCCATGCCATCCGCACCATCCCCATCTTTGCACCCCAGAAAGATGTCCACGTAGAGTTCAAAGGGCTCGTTGATGTTCACCTGATCCAGGTACCAAACCGAACCACTTTGCGAGTTCTGATCCTGAGTCAGACGGTAGCAGCCGTTGATGTTGGCCGCGTCTCCATTGACGACATATTGGGCCTGTAGCGGAACAAACTGACTCAGGCCCGTCATCAAGCCTATGAAGAGGAAAAAACGATGCGAGCAAAGGAGTGGCATGGGGACGTATTTCTAGGATCGTGATGAGAAAAGGAACACTTGTAGAATCATAACGCCCCAATCAAGGTCGTAGCCTGAAAGTGCAATTTTT
>JBCCCJ010001080.1:0-2908 GCA_039033615.1 Bacteroidota bacterium | reverse complement strand
TCGCTGCTTTTTGGGGGCAAGGCTTGCCCGACAATTATCGAGACCTCCACAAAGAAAAAGCTGGCCGGTGAAGAGCACTTCCATTTCGCTTCTGATTTGGACTTTGGGAAAGACTGAGAAATTGCCTGAATTTTCTCCGTATTTTGGCAAAAATTCCCAAAATTTATGCTGAACGCTTCCCACATTCTTGAGGCAGAAAACCGCATCCGTCCCTACATTTTACAAACACCCGTGGAGCATTCTCCCTGGTTGAGTCAGGAGACCGGAGGGGATATCTGGTTGAAATTGGAACACATCCAATGGACCGGCTCTTTCAAATTGCGGGGCGCAGCGAATAAGCTATTGGGGCTGACTTCGGAACAAAGAGCAAAGGGAGCCATTACGGCCTCCACTGGGAATCATGGGGCTGCTTTTGCCTACATTGCCCACCAATTGGGGATTCCAGGCACCATCTATCTGCCTGAAACTGTCGCTCCGGCGAAGTTGGCGGTCATGGAGATCTACGACGTGGAACTGAAACTACACGGTCAGGATTCCCTGGAAGCCGAGCTCGCGGCCCGGTCCGTATCGGAAAAAGAAAAGCGGTTATTCGTCTCTCCTTATAATGACTACGACATCATGGCTGGGCAGGGCACCATCGGGCTAGAGTTGGAGGAACAATTGCCGGAGCTGGATGCCGTGCTGATTTCGGTGGGAGGAGGAGGCCTGATTTCCGGGGTTGGTACCTACCTCAAATCCCGCTTCCCGCACCTGGAAATCGTTGGCTGCTTGCCCGTCAATTCGCCCTTTATGTATGAATCGGTACAACGCGGTCATATTTGGGATGGTCCTTCCTCCCCTACTCTCTCTGACGGAACCGCTGGCGGATTGGAACCAGACAGCTTGACTTTCCCCATTTGCCAGCAAGTCATCGATCGCTTCATTCTCCTCTCGGAAGCTGAAATCAAATCCGCGCTGATCTGGCTCATGAAGCATCATTTTCATGCCGTGGAAGGAGCCGCAGCCCTCCCGATTGCGGCTTTGCACCAACAAGCGACCACCTTCACTGGCAAAAAGGTGGCGGCCATTTTGTGTGGGAGGAAGATTGGGTCCCAGACATTGCTTTCGGTCCTGGAGGGAGGAAAATAAAGCGGTTGCACATGCTACAGGTAGACCTAGCGAATTCTGTTAGTGCATTCGGAGCGAAGTAACTGCCCAAATCAAACGCAGACATTTTTTCGGCTGGTCAGGAGTAAAAGGCGAGCTTATGGACATAGGTGAGCCTTTTCTGACGCAGTAAGGCGAAAAAAGTCGAAGATCCCGAGCATCGAGATGCAAGTGTTAGGGATTGGGATGGGAACTTCGTTCTACAAGTACTAGTTTTGCATTCTTTTTGTAAGCAAATCTCAACCATATGAAGTTCCTCAAACTGTTTTTGCTGACGATCAGCAGCTTTGCATGGACCATGAACCTGGCATTCGCCCAGGAGAATGTAGTCCGCGTTGCTCCCTTCAAGCTGTTGCAGCGCACAGGCGCACTCAGCTACGAGCGCGTCCTCAATGATCAACTCTCCGCTGGCCTCAGCGCCCACTTCCGGTTTCCTGCTCAGCTCGGAGAAAACTTTCTTACCGTCATCAATGAGCAGGATTCTACCGCCAGATTCAGTGCCGACCAGCTGAGTCTGAGTGGGTTTACCCTCACCCCGGAAATTCGCTATTATCCCGGAGGCGAGGCCCCAAAAGGGTTTTATGTCAATCCTTTCGCTCGCCTCATGACCTACAAATCGGTCCTGGAAACTTCCTACACAGAAGGCGTAGGCGACATCACGGAGATCGAGTCCAAGATCCGAATCATCACCGGAGGTCCTGGCATTTCCATTGGATACCAGTGGTTGATCACCGAGAACCTGACCATCGACTGGCACGGGGGCTTTGGCTTGACCTTCGGAGTGGTTCGCCATACTGGCACTGTCACCAATGGAGAGATTTCGGGCACCCTGCAGGATGCCGTGGATGAGGTCAACCTCTTCATCGACGAAAACCTCCCCATCAATTGGACCCTGGAAATTCAGGATGAAGCCAGTTTGCGGTTTACGGCTCCGGGTGTGGTCTGGCCAGTATTGCGAAGTAGCCTGTCCATTGGCTACGCATTCTAAGTATAAAGACATCCAACATTCACCTTGACAAGCAGGTGGTAGCTTCTGAAGAAGCTGCCACCTGTTCGGTTAGAACTGATAGCTCCACGCTTCGAATACAAAGCCCATCCGCGCCTTGATTTCGGCCAGATATTCGGAGGAAAGCGGTTGGTATTGATTTTGGCGGTAGGTCGCAATAGAGTCCAAATATTTCTCTACCGCTGCTGTATCTAGCTTTGCATCCCCCAAAAAATCATACACTTTCTCCAAGGTAGGAATGGGCGCTTGTTTCAGCTCGGCAAAGGGAAACTCCAGCAGATTCCCAGCCGGAATGAGAGATTTGTCTCTCAACCAGCACCGATGCAGATCCTCATAGGTATCCAACACATAGGTATCCCGCAGCGCTTTGATCTCTTCTAACGATTGAAAATGGGCCATCTGAAACCAGGCATCATAGAGGTGGAGGGTACTGCGAATGGTTTCTAGGGGATGACGGTGGATATGAACAAAACGAGCCTCCGGATACATCTCCATCAAAAGGGGAATCCTGGCGGTATTGGCCGGGGATTTCAAGACCAAGGGGCGTTTGTTACCGTGTTTGTACACCAACTTGCGGAGAAACCCCCGATGCGCTTGCTTCCACTGCTCGATCTCTGCTTCGCTGGCTTCTTCAAAAGAAATGTAGCGGCGATATTGCTCCTTCGCCCTTGCAACATGCACCACGAGATAAGAAGAAGGGGCTCCCAGGCTTGCCAAAGCCAACTCTTCCTCTTGAGGGCTGGCCATCGTCAAAGC
>JBCCCJ010001079.1:0-2909 GCA_039033615.1 Bacteroidota bacterium | reverse complement strand
TGGGCCACTATGAGCGTTTTCTCAACGTGCCGACCTCTCAGGCCAACAATGTGACGACCGGGAGGATCTATGAAACGGTCATTCGGCGGGAGCGCATGGGCGAATACGGGGGCAAAACCGTCCAGGTGATTCCCCACATCACGGACGAGATCAAGCACCGCTTTCAACTCATCAATCAAAACGACGAGTTTGACATCATCCTCACCGAAATTGGGGGCACTGTAGGGGACATTGAATCGCTGCCGTACATCGAAGCCCTGCGTCAGTTTCGCTACGACCACGGCCCTGAACATTGTCTGGTGATTCACCTCACTTTGCTCCCGTATCTGGAGGCAGTGGGGGAGTTAAAAACCAAACCCACCCAACATTCGGTCAAGAGTTTGCTTCAATCCGGCATCCAACCTGACATCCTGGTGTGCCGCTCCGAGCATCGCATTCCTACTGATGTCCGCAACAAAATTGCCCGCTTCTGCAACGTTCGCCTAGAATCAGTGATCGAAAACCTGAATGCCAAAACGATTTACGAGGTTCCTTTTCTCCTGAAAAAGGAAAATCTCGACAAGGTAGTCCTCGATCAATTGAGTTTGCCACTAGGCAAAGCGCCCAATCTTGCGCGTTGGAAAGATTTTGTGGGTCGCCTCAAAAACCCCAGTGATGAAATCCGGATCGGTTTGGTGGGCAAGTACGTGGAGTTACATGATTCCTACCTTTCCATTGCTGAATCTCTCAAAATCGCTGGTGCGGTCAAAGAACTGAGCGTGGAAATTGTGTGGGTCCACTCTGAGGATCTCACCAACGAAAACCAGAAGCGCATGCTCGGAGGGCTAGATGGCATTTTGGTGGCACCAGGCTTTGGGATTCGCGGGGTGGAAGGCAAACGGGTAGCGGTAAAGTTCGCACGCGAGCAACGGGTTCCTTTCTTGGGGATTTGTCTCGGTATGCAGATGGCTGTGGTAGAATATGGCCGCAACGTGCTTGGGCTCAACACCGCCAACAGCTCAGAATTTGATCAGGAATCCTCTGCCAAAGTCATTGACATGATGGAGGAGCAGAAGAAGATCAAACAAATGGGAGGAACCATGCGATTGGGGGCCTATGACTGCCGCCTCAAAAAAGGGAGTCTGGCCCAAAAAGCGTATGGCAAAGCCAACATTCAAGAGCGACACCGCCATCGCTACGAATTCAACAGTGAGTTTCGGAAGCAGTACGAAAAGGCCGGCATGCTCATGAGTGGGGTCAATCCCGCTACCGATTTGGTGGAAATTGTGGAGTTACCCGAACATCCTTTTTTCCTCGGAGTCCAATTTCACCCAGAATATAGCAGCACGGTAGAAAGCCCTCATCCGCTCTTCATTGCCTTCGTCGAGGCCGCATTTGAAGGCGAAACGTCTCCCCTACCGGAACCAGAGCAGGAAGTCGCTTCCTGATCCTGAGCAACGCCCACTGTCTTTCCGCCCCGAATGCAGGAACCTTCATGCTTCCTTCATTTGGGGCTTTTGTCAACTGACCCGAATCCGGACGTCATCTGTTTTGGGATGACATTGGCATACCAGGACTTTTCCCATTTCTTTCTCAAAATCCAATAAGGCTTCGGGATTCGCCATTTCTACCTCCCCTTGCTCCAACTGAGCCATACAGGTAGAACATACGCCTTGCTTGCAGGAGTAGGGCAAATCTAATCCTTGTTGAATCCCCGCCTCTAGAAGGCTGATACCAGAAGGCACCCGAATGGGATGGGTCTCTCCCAGAAATTCCACTTCCACCGTCCGGGTAGGCCCATCAAAATTGCGCTGCCGCTGGGTCATCTTTTCATCTGCCACGAATCTCTCCCGAAAGATTTCCTCCTCCGCGATGCCTGCCCCCTGCAATTCTGATTGGATCATATCCATCAGCGAATTGGGGCCACACATCCAATAAGAGGTAGGCAGAGAAGTCGGTGGCAGGCGCCGGAGAAATTGTTGCACCTTGCCTGAATCCAGTTTGCCCCAATGTAGATCTGAGGTCTCCCGTGAGAGGGCGTGAGTCAGGCTGAAGCGATCCGCAAATCTATGGCGGAGTTGTGCCAATTCCTCTTGGAAGATGATATCCGCTTTGCTTCTGCTGGCATATAATAGAGACACCCGGCTCCGGGGCTCGTGATAGAGAATGGACTTGAGGATGGAGAACAAAGGGGTGATGCCACTCCCGCCAGCAAACAACACCAAGTGCCGTTCATTTTTGGTGGCAGATTCCACATAAAATCGACCGGTGGGAGCGAGAAAATTCCAGGTACTCCCCTGCTTCTATTTCCCGATTTAGATAGGTAGAGACCTTGCCGTCGGGCACTTCCTTGATCGTGATTTGGGTAAATTCGTCCAAACGGGGGGTGCTGCTGAGTGAATAAGAGCGATACAAGGTCTGACCTCCTACCTCCACCTTTACGGTGAGGTATTGGCCTGCATGATAGGGAATCCGGTCAATTTTGGGCTGGCGGAAACACAAACTGATGGTATCCGCAGTTTCTCGGATGACCTTTTCGACAGGAAGGAGATAGGATTTCGACATAAGCATAACGTTCGGCCTACAAGCTAGTCCCAAAATTCTGCTCATCAAACTGGCCTGCTGTGGCCTGATGAATCAGAACAGACTCGACTGGTGAATGGAAAGCTCTGAAAAAGGTAAACCGAGATCTCTTCAAGAGGTTTAGCCCATGTTGGGGATAGGAAATTTACTCATACTACTAGACAAAAGGCTCACACATGATTTAGGGTCGAAGTCATCACCACAACGGTGGGTTGGCCACGAAGTCCGAGGTGTTGGGGCGGCATGGAGCGTCGCATGGGACTTCGGCGGTTTTTTGCCTCCTTTTTTGCCGACAAAAAAGGATGGCCGGTTGAGCTTGCGAAATCCCGCTTGCGGGACAGGCGACG
>JBCCCJ010001078.1:0-2911 GCA_039033615.1 Bacteroidota bacterium | reverse complement strand
TAGCGACTGCCACATATACCAACATCATTAGTGAATTTGTGACATTTGACGTACACCCGAAATTATTTGTTTCTATCATTTCAGAAATTGAGTTGCTAGGCTTTCGGGGTTTGTCAGAAGAAACAAGCGCAAAAATTGAGGCTTTTTTAGCGGAATGCTATTTGGTGGAACTTACGCCTTCCATTCGAAGACGAACCATTCAGCTCAGGAAATCTGTTTAGATAAAGACACCGGATGCGATCATCGCAGCCATGGCAATTGAATTGGGGATTCCTGTAGCTACTGCAGACCGTGGGATGGAGAGAGTCCCAGAATTGGTCTTGTTAGATTGGAATTAAGAGAACAAAATCAAGGGGTCATCCTATTGATTTCTGCTAGATTTGGGCCTAACTTGGACATCAAATATTCCTAATATGACCTCCCTACGGCTCTGCTTTTTGGCGCTTTTTCCGGTTCTGTTATTTGGGCAAACTCCGTCCGAATTTGAAGCTCAGGTGTTTGAGAATGCAGCGGGTGAATCCTTGCCCTATCGCATCTTGTACCCACTTCATTATGACCAAACCCAATCCTATCCAGTGATCCTGTTTTTGCACGGATCTGGAGAACGAGGGGAGGATAATGAAAAGCAGTTGGTTCATGGCGCAGATATGTTCCTAGATGAAGCCAATCGCACGCGCTTCCCGGCTTTTGTGGTGGTGCCCCAATGCCCAAGCGGAGATTCATGGAATACGATGTCCTCCAAGCGAGGGAAGAATGGCCGCAAACGCACCGGGAAATACGGAACTGAAGCGACCGGGCCTCTGCAAAACGTGCTGGCCTTGCTGGACGAATTGAATAATTCCCTGCCCATAGATGAAAACCGGATCTATCTGGGGGGACTCTCGATGGGGGGCATGGGCGCCTTTGAATTATTGGCCCGGGAAGGGGATCGCTTTGCTGCTGCCTTTCCCATTTGTGGAGGCGGCTATCCCAACACCGTCAAGGAGTATCCCAAAGCCATCGCCATGTGGATCTTCCACGGAGCCGATGACTCTGTCGTGCCCGCCCAATGGTCTCGCGACATGCACGCTGCCCTTCAAAAAGCAGGCATCAACAGCACCTATACCGAATATCCCGGTGTGAACCACAACAGCTGGGACAATGTCTTTGTGGAGCCTGAATTGTTCTCCTGGCTATTTTCGCACCGAAAAAATTGAGCCTTTCTGTCACCCTCTCTGCGAACATCTTCACCTCTTTACTTTTTTGTTTCCAACATGCAATCAAGAAGAAATTTTCTGAAACAAGCCAGCGTGACCTCTCTGGGGTTCATGGGGCTGAATTATTTCGCCTGCACGCCCAAGGACGCTTCCACCGGAGTGAGTATGCTCAGCACGGCGCTGGGAGAATTGAAACCGGACCTGCAACAACTGTTTAACCTACCCGAAGGCTTTTCTCTGAATGTGATTTCCCGATGGAAAGACCCCATGAATGATGGCCTGCTGACCCCCAACCGTGCGGATGGGATGGCAGACTTTCCTGGTCCAGACGGTAAAGTGATCCTGGTGCGTAACCATGAGATCAGCACCGGAGACCTGGAAAGTGGCGCCTACGGTGAGAGCAAAGAAAAACTCAGTGGAATCGCTTCTGAGGCGTTTTATGACTACGGAAAAGGAGAAAATCCTTGTTTGGGTGGAACCACTACCATGGTCTTCAATGAGGAGGCCCAGGAACTGGAATCGGTCTACATGAGTTTGGCCGGAACCATCCGCAATTGTGCTGGCGGGCCTACGCCTTGGGGAAGTTGGATCACCTGTGAGGAAACTGTCGAGCGTCAGGGCGACAATTCCAATGAACAAGACCACGGCTACAACTTCGAGGTGCCCGCCACCGTAGATGGCGGTCTCGTTCAGCCTGTACCTCTGAAAGCGATGGGACGGTTCAACCATGAAGCGGTCTGCGTTGATCCTCGCACAGGCATCGTCTATCAGACCGAAGACCGGGGCGATGGCCTCATTTATCGTTTCATTCCCAATGTCCCTGGCGAACTCGTTCAGGGAGGTAAATTACAGGCGTTGGCTTTAGTTGCCCGCGAATCTGCCGATATGCGCAATTGGGAAAAGACGCCTGGAATCACGGTAGGGGAGTGGATGGAAGCGCGCTGGATTGATTTGGACAAGGTGGAATCTCCCGAAGATGATTTGCGCTACCGTGGATTTGCCGCTGGTGCGGCCCGTTTTGCTCGGGGAGAAGGCATGTGGTTTGGCGAAGGAGAACTCTATTTTGCCTGTACCAATGGCGGCAGCGCCGAGCAAGGCCAGGTCTATCGCTATCAGCCCAGTCAGCACGAAGGCACCGATATGGAAGCCGACGCACCTGGTCGCCTCCAACTTTTTGTCGAGCCCAATGATAGCAAAATCGTCCAGAACTGCGATAACCTGACCGTCTCTCCCTGGGGAGATGTCTTCCTCTGTGAAGACCACAGCGATCCACGGGTGATCTGGCTCACCAAAGAAGGGCAGATCCACCACTTCGCCAACAACATCGGCCACCCAGAATCCGAATTGGCTGGGGTATGTTTCTCCCCCTCGGGCAAGACCCTCTTCGTCAGCATCCAGCATGTCGGCCTCACCGTCGCCATCACCGGACCCTGGGAAGAAACCCGCCAAAGAATTGCCTCTGCCGCAACAACGGCCTAAGATTGATCATTATTCTCTTGATTACGGGATCAGCCACTTCGGTGGCTGGTCTTTTTTTGTGGGGGGAGTGGCGACCTGCGTTCGCCCCGGATCACTCCTGCAAATTACACTCATGAAGCTCTCTTTAGCCGAATGGAATTCAGCCCTACCACCAGACCACTGGACAAAAGTCCGCATCGGTTCTTCGATGCAGAGCATTCACAATCACGGCGGGCGGGCCACGAAGTCCGAGGTGT
>JBCCCJ010001077.1:0-2919 GCA_039033615.1 Bacteroidota bacterium | reverse complement strand
GGCGTACCTACGGCACGCCAAGCGACTGCTTGACATGCTCTATATGCTACCGACATATTGGTCCCTACAGGACCATTTGCCTGCGGCAAATTTTTCTTTTGCCAACGCCAAGCGTGCCGTTAGGTACGCGGATGTTGGTAGCAACGGCCTTCGATCCGAGGATCAGGCGTGCCGTTAGGTACGCCAATATTGGTAGCTATTTCAGCAGGCCCATTGCCTTTGGCAAATTTTTCTTTTGCCAACGCCAAGCGTCTCGCTAGAGACGTGAATATGGGTAGCAACTGCCTTCGATCTGAGATCAGGCGTGCCGTAGGTACGCCCATATGAAAAAGCTTAGGGATAAGTTGTTAGGGCTTGGAGACCGTTCCTGAATTTGCGAATTTCGGACTTCCAACCAGCAATCACTGAAACTGCAGCGATCTGGATCTGAATATCTCTAAGCACTTTCCTTTTGGCGACCTTCATCGACACCCATTCCCACCTCTACAGCAGCAAGTTTGACCGGGACCTCCCCGAAGTGATCGCCCGCGCCCGGGAGGTATTGGAGGCAGTGGTACTCCCCAACATCGACCAGGAGTCTGTGGAGCCAATGTTGAGCCTGCACCGACAAGCCCCAGATTTCTTTTTCCCGGCCATGGGCTTGCATCCTTCTTCCGTACAACCAGACTACCCGGAGGTGCTGGCAGAAATGAAAGCGGCTTTGGAGGCGCCGAATCATCCCTACGTCGCCATTGGAGAAACAGGCATCGATCTGTATTGGGACAAAACCACCCTGCATCGGCAAGTGGCGGCGCTGGAAGTTCACGTCGAATGGGCCAAGGCCTATGATTTGCCCATCATTTTGCACGCCAGAGATGCGATTGAGGAGACCCTAGCCGTGATGGAGAAACACAATGACGCCCGCCTGAGAGGCATTTTCCATTGTTTCGATGGAACCGCCGAACAAGCTGCCAGGATTCGAGCACTGGGAGATTTTTGGGTAGGGATTGGTGGCATCGTGACGTATCGAAAAGATGTGCAGGCGGAAGTGAAAGAGATCCCTCTGGAGGCGATTGTGCTGGAAACTGATAGCCCTTATTTACCTCCAGCCCCCCACCGCAAGGACAAGCCTCGCCGCAACGAAAGCAGCTACACCAAATACGTCGGTGCCAAACTCGCCGAACTGAAAGACATTTCGGAAGAAGAAGTGGCAAGGATCACCAATGGCAATGCGCGGGAGGTGTTTCGGTTGAGGTAGAGGTCAGAAGCCAGATGTCAGAGCGTTTCACTGTCAGAGGACGCATTGCGATCACTTTTTCATTCGGTATTTTTCATTCTGCGGTTAATGTCTGTTCTGCTTGGATAAGCATGAAAAACGGCACCTCAACTTATGCCCTACCACGCGACTTTGTACTACGCCATGGGAGAAGGACTCGGTTCTTTGACCCGGGCCTCTGCGGTCAAGCATAGCCTCGGGTTGGAAGAACTGCGGATAGTTACCGCTGAAGCAGTAGCCAGCAAGGTTTTCCATTCCCAAGAATTGCTCAAGGTGCCTCCTACCCAGTTAGATCCTCGCTCCTACCAGAAATGGTTGGAAAAGCGACTGAAACGCTACGAATTCGACGCAGTATATCTGGATACCTTTCCGGCGGGCTTGATGGGAGAATTGAACGCTTGGCTCCCGCAATGGGAAGACAAACTGCATTATGTGGCTCGGGCGATGAACATGGAGGCCTATGCTTCCAGACTGCCTGAAACATTCCCTCGTTTGGCCTCGACCTTGATCTTAGAAGAGCTACCACCTGCGCAGTTGGCATTTATTCAGGCCCACAGCGACGAGATCCGCCACCTGGAATTGGGTGATCCTCCTGTGGAAATCGCCACTAGCGTACAGCATTTATTGGGGAAGTTGTCGGCCCCGATCTGGCTGATTCTTCACGCCGGACCAGCCGCAGAAGTAGATGTCTTACTTCAAGCGGCCCGCAATCTCGCCCGACAAGAATTGGCGACGCCTTCCTGGCTGGTGTGTACCCAATGCGACTACCGGACCCCTTATCGGGATGTGCACGTGATTGATCTCTATCCTGCAACCGCCTTGACGGAGTTCGCTGAGAAGGTTTTTACAGGCTGTGGATTCAACACCATGCGGCAGCTGATCGGATTGGGAGACAAACATCTGTATCTGCCTTTCGAGCGGAGATATGATAATCAGGTGGCCCGATCAGAAAGAGCAGAAAAGAAGTAGGCAGGTACAGTAAATTCCACAGAAATCGTTTCTCGCTATCCTGCTTGATGAATCCATAGAAACGAACCACTTTGCCAGGAGATGACGCCACCTCCGACTTCTTCCTGTCTAAGGAAAATGGAAGAATGAGGCAATGGAACAAAGGAGTCTCCCTGAATTTCCCCGTCTATGACTTGTATTTCATAGGTATTGGAATCTTGGACAATTCCCCAATAGTCTACCCAATCAAAATCCGTAACATGGGCGAAAGGAGCTCCGAACCCAAGGCGAATAGAAGAAGGAACGGAACTAAGTTCAAGGAAGATCCCAGAAGGACTCACTTCACTCAGGAACCAAGCAGAATCCAGAATTCCGTCTCCATCGAAATCTGCCAATAGAGTATCCTTAAGAGAATAAAGGCTGCCTTGTTCAAATTCCCGTTTAATGGACGATTGCCAGTATTTCCAATTCCTTGGTTTTGTTGATCCCATTTCTTTTGTAAGGGGAAGTTCGACAGACTCAGGGGAAGTTGTGATAGCAGCAGGCTGATTTGAGTCAGCAGGAGAAAAAGTTTGACAAGCTACCAGGAGCCCAATGATAAATAGAAGGAAAAAGTACCTCATAAGAAGAACCCTGATGATGAGAGAAAAGTAAGTCTCAAAATAGTCAAACCCCGTCGAAGATTCCAGTTCATCGGAACGGCAGGCGACGTCATG
>JBCCCJ010001076.1:0-2923 GCA_039033615.1 Bacteroidota bacterium | reverse complement strand
CCAAGCTGGGCGATCTCCCTCTCGGTTTTACTCAACAACACCACTCTGGTGCCCTGAAAAAAATCGTGACGGATGATGTGGAGCGGTTAGAAGGCTTCTTGGCTCACCAAATCCCCGACTTCGTCAAGGGGCTCGTGCTACCCTTTGTCACGATAGGCTACCTGTTTTATGTGGATTGGCGTTTGGCTGCCATCAGCTTTGTGCCGCTCTTGGTGATTGCCATTTGGGTTCCCTTGGCATTTCGCTCCCCCAAGATGAAATCCGCCATGCAGCAGCATCTCAACTCACAAGAGGAAATGAATGCCACCATCGTGGAATTTGTGCAAGCCATGCCCGTGATGAAAATTTTTGGCCAGACGGCCAGCACCTTCCAGAAATACAGCCAATCGGTCAATGGATTTGCAGCGTGGGCAATCGCCTACACCCGACAAAGCGCTCCACCCTTCGCAGTTTTTATGAGTTTCATGAGTAATGCGACCTTGCCAATTTTGGTGCTAGGGACTTATCTCTACCTGACCAGTGGCTTGGCAGTTACCACGCTCATTCTTTTTCTCATTCTGGGGGTAGGCTACATCAAGCCGATTTTCGCCCTCTCCAATATGAGTATGCAACTGATGCTGATTACACAAGGAATAGCACGCCTAGACAAGATCCTGTTTCACCCCACCCAAGCCGACCAAACTGGTGTCATCCCTACTCAGCATGATATTCGCTTTGAAGGGGTTGACTTTGCTTACGAAGGAGAACACAAGGTTCTGAACCAAGTGTCCTTTCACTTACCTTCCCAAAGCCTCACGGCTTTTGTTGGGCCATCAGGAGCGGGTAAATCGACCGCAGCGCAGTTGATTGCACGTTTTTGGGACGTGCAAGAAGGAAGCATTTGTATTGGGGGAATTGACATTCGGGATTTTCCGCTGGCCTCCCTTATGGAACAAGTTGCTTTTGTATTTCAGGACAGCTTTCTGTTTCGAGAGACAATTTATGAAAACATCCGAATGGGAATGGATAAGACCGAACCCGAAGTGATCGCCGCTGCTCAAGCCGCTCAATGTCATGCGTTCATTTCTCGCCTGCCGAAAGGGTATCAAACGCCCTTTGGGGGAAAAGGGGTATATCTCAGTGGAGGGGAGCAACAGCGGATTCAACTGGCTCGTGCCATCCTGAAAGATGCGCCCATTCTGATTCTGGATGAAGCCACCGCCTTCAGTGATCCTGAAAACGAAGCGCTCATCCAGCAGGCCGTCAGCCACCTCATTATTGAAAAAACCGTAGTTGTCATTGCCCACCGACTCAGCACGATTGTCGATGCCGACCAGATCATCTTGTTTGACCAAGGCAAAGTGGAGGCTCTAGGTACCCATGCGGCTTTATTGACCGATTCAGCCCTGTACCAAAAAATGTGGAACGCTCATGACCGTGCACAAGGGTTTGCGCTGTGAGGAGAAGAAAGACCGCTTGGCGCTCAGACCGTTTCGATGGTTCTATCAACTCACTAATCGGAACTGTCAGAAGTCAGCTGAAGACTAAGAAAAGAGAAAAAAACGCTTCCCTTTCCTACTCCCCCCAACCTCTATCACTATGATCCAAAACCTAGCCTATACCTTTCGTTTCGAGCCGCTTCGGGTGCGTAGAGCCATCTTTTGGGAATGGTTGCACAGTCTGTTGTTGGCAGCGCCTTCGGGAATTTTGTTGCTGGTCATCTGGGAACTGTTTGAAGTCGAGCCCAACGTGAACCGGATCATCACGGTTCTGGCGGTGATGACAGGGCTTTTTGTTCTGCAATTGTGGGTCGGCAAGCAGGCCATGGTTCACTCTAACCTCATGACTTTTGAGATTGGACGTAAGCTGCGCCTGATGTTAGGGGACAAACTACAGCGCCTTTCCTTGGGGTACTATAAAAGTCGGGACCCTGGCGACCTCGCCTCAGTTATGTTGCAGGATGTCGCCACCTTCGAGGGAATTTACGGGCATAGTGTACCAACGCTGGCCAATTCGATTTTTGGGGTGTTGGCGCTTCCGATCTTTTTGTTCTTCCTCGATGTCAAATTGACAATCACGCTACTTTTCGCCTTGGTACTGGTGCTGCCGCTCATGGAATGGAGTCGTGGTCTGGTGGCTCGCTTGGGTAAGACACAAGTACAAGCGCGCACCGACGTGAGTTCACGGCTACTGGAATACTTTCAGGGCATCCAATACATTAAGGCTTACGGGGTAACGGGGGAGAAATTTGCCTCTCTCCATCAGTCTCTCGCCAAGTTGCGCAAGGAAAGCATCCGAGTAGAGGCGATTCCTGGTCCGGTTGTCCTAACTGTAGGGATAGTACTGGAGCTGTTTTTTGTTCTCATGGTTTGGGCAGGGCTGTACTTACTCAGTGGAGGGGCAACGACCGTTCCCATCTTGGTTGCTTTTCTGATCATTGGTTATCGCCTCTATGAACCCATCAAAATCCTGATGATAGAGTATCCCGTCTTGAGCTATATGAACGTTAGTTTGGGACGTATCCGCAACTTGCTGGAGGCCAAGGAACAATCTGTTGGGGAGCAACGCATACCGGAAACCTATGACATTCGCTTTGATGGGGTTTCTTTTGCTTATGTAGAAGAGAAGCAGGTGCTGAGAGAGATGAGCTTTTTTGCCTCAGCGGGAAGTCTCACGGCCTTGGTAGGGGCTTCGGGTTCTGGTAAAACCACGATTACGGCTCTGATCGCCCGCTTTTGGGATGTGCAAAGCGGTCATATTTCCATTGGTGGGGTCCAACTCACCGATATGGCTCCGCAGCAGGTGTACAGCCTAATTAGCGAGGTATTTCAGGAAGTCTATCTCTTTGATGGGAGTATTTACGAAAACATCAAAATTGGTAACCCCAATGCGAGCGATACCTGTATTCGACAAGCCGCGCAGCAAGCCCAGGTGTTGGAATTTG
>JBCCCJ010001075.1:0-2923 GCA_039033615.1 Bacteroidota bacterium | reverse complement strand
GTCCATCAATACTTCCTCGGTTGGCCTAGCTTGGGGACCAGTGCGCTTAAAAATACTATCCCCAGTCAGCTTACTTTCGACCTTGGGGCTAGCTATACATTTCCTGGCAAACAGTGGTCTGTGGCTGTTGACCTAATCAATCTTACCAATGAGCAGGTGTATGACAATTTTCTGCTCCAAAAGCCAGGCAGATCCCTGTTTCTCAAACTTACCTACGCAATTTCATCAGACAAAAAATCTTAATCATGAATCATTCTTTCTCATTTGCTCGCCTCAGCCGTGGGGGCGCTTCTCTAGCCATGATAGGTCTACTATTTATCGTCGGCTGTAAAGAGGAACCGCCAATCATTGAGCCAGAGCAAACCATCGATCCCTATACCGTCGTTGCCGCAGTGGGCGATGAAGAGTACATGACTACGACCACTAGCCTGGATACGGGATCAATCTCGATAGTTGGGAGTGGAGTAGAAACCTTATCCTATGGCACCGCCGTTTCGGATGGCGTGTATAAGTACATCATCAATTATGACGAATCGACAGTGGACCAGTATGAGATCACGTTAGAGGGACTACAAAAAATTGCGAGTCTGGCAATGGGGCCTTTGTCGCCTGCTGGTTCCTTTCGATTGATGCAACTGACTCCCGATGGAGATTTACTCTTGATGAATTGGCCTGACGACAATGGAGATTGTCCCTTTGCCATAGCGACCCTGCCAGATTTCACCGTCAAAAGTCAGGGGTCTTTCAATATTCCAGACTTAGGCCAATATGATCCAGTCGAAATTGGCGGAGTGATCAAAGGCGACAACATCTACTTAGGGGCGATGTACTCAAAACTAGGTAGTTGGGACATTTTCCCAGATTCTCTCATCACCTGGAAGCTCGATTATCCCAGCTTTACCAATCCCGAAATGATGGTATCTACTGCTTCTTTGGGAACGGTGGCAGGCTTTTCAGGACCTAGCGCCATTATTGATGAACAGGGCGACATCTATCAGCAAAATATCCGCTCCAAGCATTGGTACAATATGGGAACCCGAGAGGATATGCCCTCCGTATTTGTGCGGATCAAAAATGGGACCTACGATGACTCTTACGTTTTCAACCTATCTGATGAGTTTCCTGGTACGATCAGCTTAATCGGGATCATTTACGCTGGGAATGGAATCGCCTACGGCAAATTGCTGGACGAAGATGCGACCAACGAGTGGGGGGATGCCTACGCTGGGAATTTTTGCTCCATCGTCAAAATTGACCTCTACAATCAAACGGTGACCGAACTGAATCTTCCTCAAGGCCCTTACATCAGCATTGCAGATGGCTTGATCGATGGTAATACCCTTTATTTGCCGATCAACCCAACCGGGCAAGACGGATATGTATATGCCATAGAAATTGGAGGGGGAGCAGATGACTTCACGAAAGGTGCCAAGTTGGACGGCAATAATGTGGTTACCTACTCTCTTTTCAAAAACGAATAAGCCCCTCATGCCGATCAACAAAAAACGGAAATTACGTTTCAAACCATTCATCGGTACCATCCACCTCTGGCTCGGACTTGTGTCCGGGCTCGTGGTGTTTTTGGTAGCGACCTCGGGGGCCATCATGGTATTTGAAAAGGAAATTCGCTTCCTCACGGGTACGGCTTCCTATGACCGGACCGTTCCATTTCAACATAAAGCCAAGGCTCCTCCCAGCCAGATATTTGAAAAAGCCATCGCGGAACTACCAGAAGGAGGAGAATACTGTTATTTCTACACCGGGTCCAAACCCAACAACGTTGTCGTAACCTGGTATTACCACCCTGGGCGGGAACCTGAAATTCCCGCTGGATATCGAGAGGTGTTACAACATCCATACACCGCAGAAGTTATTCAAAACACCTTGTGGGAAGGAGGTTTTTGGGGATTCATGGTGAAGTTTCACACAACGCTTCTGCTGCCATATGAAATTGGGCATCAGGTAGTCGGCTGGTCCACGGTCATTTTTTTATTCATGCTACTCACGGGCCTGATTCTGTGGTTTCCCAAAAATAAGAAAGGCTATCGGCAGCGTTTTTCCATCAAATGGGGCGCTAGCAAGAAACGAGTCACCTACGATTTACACAACGTACTGGGATTCTACGCCATGACGGTCCTACTGGTCATCGGTCTGACTGGTTTAGTATGGAGCTTTGAAACGGTACGCGAAGGGATCTATACCATCGCCAGCGGAGGAGAAGAAATGCCTAGCCCAGCGCCACCGACTTCTGCCTGGACCCAAGAATCTGCTCTACAGAGTCCGGCAGAATTGGGCAGGATGATTGACAGTTTGGCTTCTCTTAGTCAAGCCCAGTACGAATCGGTATATCGCATGACGGTCTCCTATCCGCTGGATTCCGTTGGGAGCATAAGCGTGGGCATCATGACCGAAAAAGGAAAGAACTACGACCGGCATGATGAATTTGCCTACGACCGATATAGTGGGGCCTTGCTACATAGCGAAAAGTGGGCTGACCAGAATGGAGGCGAACGCATCATGCACCTGAATTACCCGATTCATTTGGGCTTAATTGGTGGCTGGCCCACAAAGATATTGGCCTTCCTAGCCAGTCTGATTGCTGCAAGTTTGCCCATCACTGGCTTTTACATTTGGTGGGGGCGGAGAAGGAAGAAGAAAAAAACGCGAAAGCGAGTCTCAAAGTCGGAACCTGCGCCAGTATTGCCTGCCTAAAACTGGGGATAAAACAGCAGGCCAAATTTTACCTCTGGCCTGCTGTTATCTTCAAAGAAACAGTTCTGGCCGCCAATCAAAAACACTTTCTTGTCAGAGGCAATTTCCTCAAGTTCCATATTCATGGAGCGCCTCAAGTCATTTCATGTCCCAGAATAGGCGACCAAAAACTGCTCATACGCAAAGAGAATACAACTACCTGTGAAACAGG
>JBCCCJ010001074.1:0-2926 GCA_039033615.1 Bacteroidota bacterium | reverse complement strand
GAGAGTCCGTAGCGGAGCGGAGGACGGAACGTCAGTGAACCCCGGCAGGGACCGACCCCGGATGGGCAGTTGTGCCCATTCGGGGGATCGCCCACCTCCTTATTTTCCTATTCCAAATCCTAATTCAGACAAAATGGCAGCATTAAAAAATCAAACATGCCATTTAGTCAGTTTTGGAACGATTGTTCTGCCAGTTTGGGAGAAATATGCCAATGGCACCGAAGTTGATTCCCTACCAGTGTATTTGAAAAGATAGAACTTCGATTATTAACCCTTTAAGGAAAAAAGAACATGAAACTCATTCGCAGAAACCACCACCCTCTTTTCGCTGGCTTTGACAATTTGTGGGATGACTTCTTTACGCGCGATCTGGTGATCAACGAAGGAGTAACCAATACCCTGCCCGCGGTCAACATCAAGGAAACGGACGCTGATTTTCGTCTGGAAGTTGCGCTTCCTGGTGTACCCAAGGATCAGGTCCATGTAGAGGTGAACAACAACTTGCTGACCCTCTCTTCCAAAGTGGAAGACAAGCAGGAAGAAACCACGGAGGACGGCACCTATTCTCGCCGGGAGTTCCGCTACCATAGTTTCAAGCGCTCCTTTACGCTGCCCAAAACGGTAGATGGCGAGCACATCAACGCCCAATATGAAAATGGCATCCTGCACGTGGTGCTGCCCAAGCGGGAAGAAGCCAAAGAAAAAGGACCCCGTCTGATTGAGATTGCCTAAGGCCGTCCTCAATCACCCTAAGAATTGAGCAAGTAGTTGAATCGTAGTAGTTAGGGGTTGGCACCGGGCGAAAGGAAAAGCGGAGTAGGAACAGCAAGAGAACGCCCTTTTCGTCCGGTGTTTTAGTAAGAGTAGAGCAAGTAGTTGAATCGTAGTAGAGGCACCGGGCGAAAGGAAAAGCGGAGTAGGAACAGCAAGAGAATGCCCTTTTCGTCCGGTGTTTTTTCAAAGTATTCATCAGCCATGTATCGCATCATCATCATTCATCGTATTTCGCCCCGTCTTCGGCAGCCCGTATTTCCTTCGCACTTCCTGTATCGAGGCGAGAGGATCAGACTTGGGATGGAAAGCCCCATCCCGATTCAAGCGACCTCCTCTCGTCAGCGGACAATTCCCAGAACTTCAGTTGGGGAAGGGCTTAAGCAGGATTTTCGGAGCTTTTGGAAAGGGATACAGAGGGGAATTGATCGCTTCCTGGAAGTGATGCAGCAGGGAATCAGGAGGTAATCGAAGGCGGGTTAGTATAGATGAGGAGCGAGTGGGCCATTGCCTGCTCGCTCTTTTTTGGATTCTACAAATTGTTCGGCGATTCATCCAACCCATCGCTAGGTTTTTTCGTCTATTATACAGGTGCTCACGCATCTTTTCTCAGAATCTCCTTTTCATCATATCAATCGTATCCCTGTGAACGCTTCACCAGAATTTCCCATAGCCCTTTTTATCGTCGTTGGCGTACTGACCTTGCTCACCGCTAGTTTTTGGCGCTTGTTTGAAAAAGCAGGCCTTCCTGGCTGGCATGCCCTGATTCCTGGATATAATTTTTATCAATACACCCAAATCGCTGGCGTATCTGGCTGGTGGACCTTGGGATTCTTCGTTCCTTTTTTCGACATCGTTGCTAGGGTGTTCGTCGGTACTGAAGTGGCCAAGAGATTTGGGAAGGATTCCTCCTTCGGTCTTGGTCTGGCTTTTTTAAGCCCCATTTTCCTGCCCATCCTCGCTTTTGGTGATTCAGTATATGAAGGTTCCACTTCTGAAACTGACAGCCGCACCTTCGTCAACGAAGAGGGAGTCATCATCGAAAAGATTCCTCTCGAAGACTGGGATTAAGCGAAGAAATTTCATCCTTGAAACGGGCGGGAGTTTGTCTCCCGCCCGTTTCCTTTTTACCCAAATGCCCTGACTGGATCAATACCGTTTTTTTTGCCAATTTTGCGCTCTGAAAAAGCGGCAGGTTTTTGATCCCTCCCGCACCTTTTCTTTCGCATCCAGACTCTCAATCATATGTCCAAGATTCTCCAATCCATACAAGCGGCAGCTTCCTCTTCGCTCAAAACTCTCTTTGACATTGAGGTAGCCGCGGATACCATCGTTTTACAAGAAACCAAAAAAGAATTCGAAGGCGATTTTACCCTGGTTGTTTTTCCACTGAGTCGCTATCGACTGGGAAAGCCTGAGGAAGTCGGCGAAAAACTAGGGGCTCACTTGGTGGAGTCCATGGAAGAATTGGCGGGCTATAACGTCATCAAAGGATTCTTAAACCTGAGCCTGCAACCACATTGGTGGGTGCAATTCCTGGCGGGCCTACAAGCCGAGGACGCCTACTTCCAGAATGATCACGGCAATGGAAAAACGGTAGTTGTGGAGTACTGTTCACCCAACACCAACAAACCCCTTCACCTGGGGCATTTGCGAAATATCATCCTGGGCTATTCAGTCACCCAATTGTTGCAAGCCAATGGCTATGAGGCCATCCCGACTTGCTTGTTCAACGATCGGGGGACCGCCATTTGCAAATCCATGTACACGTGGTTGCAAGCTGGCAGAGAGGATACTCCCACCTCCACAGGCATCAAGGGGGACAAATTGGTGGGGAAATATTATGTGGAGTTTGGCAAACAACTCAAGGCACAGGTCCAGGAATTGATGGATCAGGGCATGGATAAAAAAGAGGCGGAGAAACAAGCCCCGATCAATCTTGCCAATCAGGAACTCCTGTTGAAATGGGAAGCAGGCGATCCGGAAACCCGGCAGTTGTGGGAAAACATGAACGGCTGGGTGTATGAGGCTTTTGAACATACCTTCGCCCGACTTGGGGTAAAATTTGACCAGTACTACGGGAGGACACCGACAGGATAAGGAAGATCATTGCGGTGACAACGAACACCTCTGCTGGTGTGGTGCTGGCGGCCGG
>JBCCCJ010001073.1:0-2926 GCA_039033615.1 Bacteroidota bacterium | reverse complement strand
GTTTGATCCCCAACCCTGTGGCGGATTTTTGTTGGCTGTGGTTCGGTAATATTAAAACGAATGCCGCCAACTGGCTCGTGGCATTGGGTTGGATCTGGTGGCCTTTGTAGAAATGAAAGCGGCCGGAGAGCCTTTGATTCAAGTCAGCTAGGACCTCGAACGACCCTGGAGTTGTTTCCCAAGGGGGAGAGTGCCTACCTTGCTAGCAGCAAGACCTCGCTTCTCTTCAACGCCTTATGCCTGATTTTTCTACCTGGCTCAAACAATTGTGGCTACAAGACGCCGTTTCCCTACCGATTTCGGGTGCTGATTCCGAGGAGGGGAAACTCGCGTGGAACCAAAGAGAAGCAGGGCTGAGCTTTTTGCCAAGCTGGAGCCAACAATCACTGCCCCTCCGTTCGCGTTTGGGAAGCTATGCGGCCAGCCCCCTGAGTATGCTTCTCGCTTTGCGGAGTTTGGAACAATTGGGCCTCCCCGCCCCTCTGTCCGAAACTTCCTTACTCGCCCCCGACGTGCAGCCTTTTCTGGCTTGGCTAACCCAATCCGTGTGGCACCTCCGCAATACCACCCTGTGGGTGCATCGGGAATTGCCAGCATTGCCCATTCTGCAAGAACATTTGGCCCAAAGCCTCTTGGTTTCCGGCTTGAACTTCGAAGCTTCGCAAAGCCTTCCTCTGGTTTGGGCGAGCCTGTTTGGTTCCCAGCTATTGGAAGTTCCCATGGAACAGCTCTTCCCCCAACTGAATGGCTGGATGTGGCTGACTGAGCGAAACCACCTGCGGATTCCGATGGAAGCAGAGACCAGCCTTCGGCCAGATCCGCATTCCGCCTTTCATCCCAGGCCGGGGCGAACCATCCAGACCCAATTTCACCGCTTGCTGGGGCAAGGGATGTCTTGGGAAATCGACCAACTGCAAGGCATGTGGGTGGACTTGTCTTGGAAAGATTGCTGGTTAGGACTGTGGAAATGGCCTCTTGGCCCAGAGCAAGTATTTGAAGCGGAACAATTGCTGGATGTGTTGGAAGGGAGCCCGGCTCCAGTAGAAGTCGTTTTACCAGCCATGGGGATGGATGGAGATTCGGCTCAACTCCATGTAAATGGCCAGCCAGCTGCACAATGGTTCGATCCCGAAAATACCATCTGGAAACCGCTATTGGGCCAACAAGTGTGGCTACAAGGCTGGAAGCAGATCAACCAACTAACGCTCCAGTCGAGCAAGCGCCGAAAAGGCCATGTGCTGCGACCCGAGGCCGAATTATTGCTGGACCAACCCTTTGGGTACGCGCTGATGCATCGACCTACCGGCCTCTGTTTACACACTGGCAACCTTACTCGAAGTCAGTGGTCAACCTGAAGCGGAGAATCCGGCCATTGCCTGCGTCGGCAACATAGACGATTTGATCCAAATAAGCCACGCCCATGGGTTCCCGAAATTGGGTGAGGCCATTGCCCGTACCGCCAAATGAGACCTTGAGGGTTTTGGTGGTATTCGCTCCAGGGGGAGGATTGGCGCCTTCATATCCCAGCCGATTGAATTGGTAGAGAGAATCTGCTTCGGCATCCACCACGAAGAAATAATTGGTCGCATCTCCGGCAATGCTCACGTCCATGGGGCGCGTGAAGCGATTGGGCTCGTACAGGAACCCCTCTGCCTTAGAGGTATCTCCTACCGGGAGATTTTCCACCAGATAGCTAGACCCAAAATCGCTTTCCTGAAAGCGAATGAGTTGGACTTTCAATAAGTTATTTTCCCCGACCGACGTGAAAAGAAAATCTCCCCGGTCATTGATGGCGGGACTTTGGGGCGGCTGGGCGAAGGTCGCAATGCTAGAAGGCTTGATGAAATAATCGCGGAACAAGCCCAAATTCGTAGAAACCGCGACCGGAGAAATGTATTCGTCCTGATCATTGAATAATAATACGGCGTCATCAGGTCCGCCGAATTGATTGGCAGAATTGGACAAGCCATTTCGGGAGAGGTAGTACCAATTATTAGCAAGGGGCGCAATTCCCGTGAAAGAGGCCAGGGAATCCGAACCCGTGGGGGTACCGCTTTTGAAGTAAAAGGGGTGCGTGATGATCCGAGTAATCGTCGCATTGTTCAGGCCATAATCTCCCGTTTTATCCAAACTAAGGCGATAGATGGCCGGAAGCACGAATTCCCGCCCGTTGATGATGGTATCTCTGACGCCTGCCGCGAGAATATCCAACCGCCGATCTTGCGCGATGGCTTGCAAGCCTGGAATCGGAAAGCGCCCCAATTCTCCGCCTGCCTGATCAAAGGCTATGATCTCTTCCCTGCCACCGTCAGCGACATAGATCAGTTCGTCCCATCCGGCAATGATATCTACGGGGCGATCCAAATCGTCCCACACGGGTTGGATGGGCACATAAGCGACTGTCCTGGTATCGAATACCGGTTCCGCCAAAAAGTCCGTTGACGTCTTTCGGCCAAAGAATCCCTCACAGCCAGCTACGAGAGGCAATAGAATCAAGAGAAGAGAAAAGCGAAGGAGTTTCATGTCGGTACAATTGATCGGCACGAAGGTAGGAGTTTTCAAGGAGTCTTGCCATCGGCCATCCAATTATCATTTTTCATTCATCATTCGTCATTCATCATTCATCATTCGTCGGTTCGACATTAGGATCTCTCCTTGCCATCGGCAACTCATGCTTCCTTTCACCGAAAAGCGGGTCGTTTTCTCTTGAGAGGGAAAACGGGGCGGTGCGGAAAGGGTACAGAGGAACCGAGCCTTACCTCACCAAAATAATGAAGTAGCCACGAATGAACGAATTGACACAAAGGAAGGTAGTTAGATGGGGAATTCTTGGCATTCGCCAGGGAAAGAAACCAACCCCCATCGCGCAGCAAATTTTCACGAACAAGGACTGACGATAAGGCAATTCGAATACTTCGACCTTGCT
>JBCCCJ010001072.1:0-2928 GCA_039033615.1 Bacteroidota bacterium | reverse complement strand
TACAGAAACAAGCAGGCGCATCGCGACTGCCATTTACTAGGATATGCTTGTTCTGGTGACATCTGACCTACACCTGAGTCCATTGCAGACCAACTGATCTGCGCCAAAATCCGTACCTTGCAGGCTATGTGGGACTCCCTTCTCCAATTGGCCAGTACCGCTGAATTCTGGAAGTTTGCCAGCATTCCCCTCATCAGTGCCCTGGTGGGATATGTCACCAATGTGATTGCGTTAAAAATGACCTTCTTCCCACTGGAATTTGTCGGGGTAGGTCGGCTTGGTTGGCAAGGCATCATTCCTTCCCGCGCAGGCGCCATGGCTGGCAAGGCGGTAGATTTGCTCACCGAAAACCTCATCAGCATCGAGGATCGCTTCGATCAGATTGAGCCGGAGCGGGCTTCAGAAGAATTGGAGCCGGCCTTGCACCGCTCCTTATTGCGCATCATCGAGGAAACCATGGAGGAACAAGCCCCCGTTTTGTGGGAATCCGTTCCTCGGATGGTCAAAAATCGTCTGTTGCTGAAGGCGGCGGATGATCTCCCGGAGGTCATCGAAGTCTTGATGTTGGACATCAAGAACCACATCTCGGAGTTATTTGACCTTCGGGCGATGGTCGTAGAAGAGTTGGAGTCGGACCCAGAATTGCTCAACCAAATTTTTCTGAAAGTAGGCGAAAAGGAGTTCCGCTTCATCGAGCGTTCTGGTTTTTACTTTGGCTTGCTCTTCGGATTGGTCCAGATGACCTTCTTTGGGCTTGCGTCTTATCTGAACTGGCCTTCAGGCTGGATTCTCCCGACCGCTGGGCTCCTGGTGGGTTGGGCGACCAATGTGCTGGCCCTCCGCATGATTTTTCAACCGCTCCGCAAACGGAAAGTCGGCCTATGGACCTTCCAGGGATTGTTCCTCCAGCGTCAGATGCGGGTAGCAGATGCCTACGCCCGCATTGTATCGTCTCGCATCCTGACTTCCCAGAACATTTTGGAACGTCTGGTGAGTGGCCCTTCTTCTGAACGCATGAAGTCTCTGGTGGAATTGCATGTCAAACGCGCCATTGATGAAACGGCGGGGATTTCCAAACCCTTGTTTCAACTGACTCGCGGCATTCAGCAATATGTCCAACTCAAACAGACCATCGCCCAGCGATTTGCCGAAGACCTTCCCCTTTCGGTGCGCTATCTGTTTGACTATGCCGAGGAAGCCCTGGACATTGAGAATACCCTCCGCACCAAAATGCAGAGTCTCGGACCAGTAGAATTTGTGAGTTTTTTGCGCCCCGTTTTTCAGGAAGATGAATGGAAACTCATTCTGGTAGGGGCCGTTTTGGGCTTCTTGGCGGGTATGGCTCAACTCATCTTGATCTTCGGCGGCACCCTCTTCGGGTAAGGTTTTTTCCCCTTTTGTCTTTGCCTGCGTCTTCCATCAACCGTTTCGCTCTCGAATGCTCGCGACTGGTCAAAGCAGTTACGGCTTTGGCAAATTCCTAGTTGTGAATTTGACGAGAAACGAACATATCTGAACAATCACGAAATGTAACCGATCATCCCGCTTTTTGATAGCATTTGTCCTCATTCCCTTGCTATTTGCTGGTGTTCTAATCGGAACTGTTCATTCTTTTAACCTGCTATTTCATGTTGAAGCGACTCACTGCTTGCCTTGCAGTCTGTTTTCTTCCTTCTCTTGTTTTCTGTTATGTAATCGCCACTCCAACTTCTCCCACGTCTGTTTCTTTTGAACAGCTCATCAACCAAAGTTTATCTGCCTATGCATTGACCCCCGACAATCAGTTCAAATTGGCGGCCTACGCCGAGCTCAAAGGAACCTACCGGGTTCAGGATCAAGCCCTGATTTTGCCTTTTGGCAGCATTGGAGAGTTGGCCTTTTTTCCCAAAAATCTTCTATTTAGGAGTCCCGCACGAGGCATTTTCCACCTCAATAAGTACGACACCAACGAACGTCTTTCCGGAGCGATCAATGAGGAATTGAATCGATTGTTTGAGCGAGTGATGCTATTGGGCAATCACCGTGCAAGCAGGGAACACATTGCTTTTGTGGACAAATGCCTGGCCCGAAAAAATCTAGAGCCCTTCGAAAAGTTATATGTCCGCCATATTTTGATCAAATATGGCACCTATGACGACCTGATGCGGGAGGTTAGTTTTCACACGACTTCCCTTCCAGAGCGCACCTATGAATACCAGGGGCCGAAGGACAACAAAACGATCAAGAAGACCCGCTCAGCTATGGCCATCAAGCTGACAGACGAAATTCTGCGGGGCTATTACCTGCTGAGTGGAGGCACCGTGTACCTGGAAGATGTAGACCGAAAAATCGCCTTTGCAACAGGAGAAGCCTCAGACCCAAATGTTAGCGCTTTCAAAATATTTGTGCAGAAACTGTTCATTCAAACGGTGCAATATGTTGCCAAACAAGAAAGCCGGAGGCTGGAGGAATTGCCACCGGAAGTGGGATTAACGTTCAATCCGTTGGCACCCGGGGCAAGTCAAGCCCTATCTGCAGAGGAACGAGTGATTCAACCCACTGCTGTTGCCTCTTCTTCAGAAGCTAAGCAAGCAAAGCTGCGTCCCCTGTATCACCCAGAAAGCTGGATTCCGATGATGCTGTCCATTCTCCGCTCCAACGGGGTCAACATCGGAGAGGAGGATGTGATCCAATATTTTGTGAACGAAGCGTATTTCCCCTCCATTTACGCCCAACTCAAGCCCGAAGAAAAAGTAAAAGTTGATGCATACCTATCTGAACGCAACCTAGCTCGAATCTAGTCCGGCCCTTGCTGATTACCGTCCGGCCCGGCCCATACTGCTATGTACAATTTGAATTGAGTAGGATGTGTTTCAGATTTTGGCGTAACCTCCCCCACGCGGGGAGGTTGTTTTTTTGTTAGCCCCCCCAGCTTGGGGAACCCCTCAG
>JBCCCJ010001071.1:0-2928 GCA_039033615.1 Bacteroidota bacterium | reverse complement strand
GGCCCGGTAAGTGGCTTCCAGAATGGTCTTCCGCTTGGTCTCGGCATCACCAGTAGGATTCCAACCCCGACGGTGGTCGATAGAAGCGACGACATATCCGCGCTTGGCAAAACGATTCGCCAACTCAACGATGATGCTGTCAGTACGCAGTCCTGCAGGAGAACCATTCAATACCGGATCGAAGTAGGTACCGGTGTGGATCAACACAATCACGGGACGATTGGTAGCAGTATCACCTGCTGGCTCATAGATGTCCATCTTCAAATCCGACGGTACGGGCGTAGTAGACAGACCAAGAATGATGGGGTAGATGTCGATGTTGTTGCCATAGACCACATCGGCGGTACTGTCAACGTCGGTGAAGATGGCGTCTTGATAGCGCATTTGGGCCTGCCCAAACAGGGGCAACAGCAACAGACTCAGAATAACAATTGGGTGAAGGTTTTTCATAAATGAAAGTGTTAATGGTACATGGTAAGGAACATATCCCTCTGATAGGGGGAAATCGTTGTGTCAACGATGCTTTCAATCAGTTTTTGAGACGATCTAATTCAAAGGTCGCCGAGCAATAGATCAATCGACCAACCAGGGGACCACCATAAATTTGATACACCTGGTTGTTTAAGGCATTGGAAGCCCCAACTTTGAAGGTGGTTTTGAGATCAGGGAATCGTTTATTGACTTGAACATCGACCTGATCATAGCTATCAATGAAACCTGTAAATTGGGGAGAACCCTCGAACAAGAAGCCCTCAATCCATTTGTAATTGATGTTGAAGCCGATGTGCTCAATGCCTGCGATGGTCATGTCCCGTCCGGCGAAACCGATATTGAATTTGTGTTCTGGCGTGTTGAAGGCGGGAATGATGGGGTCATCGGTCTGGGTATTCAGACGGTTCCAGGAATAGTTGCCATTTATGCTGAGTCCGTTCTCAAAGTAGTAGTTCAGCCCAATCGACGCTCCCTGTGTGGTGACGATATCCGCAGCGTTGGCAGATACCCGATACCCTTGGGCGAAGGTGACCAAATTGCCAGAGAAGAAAGCGTCTAGGCCCAAGCGAAATCCAATGAAATCGGTATAGCGACTGAAGTAATAACTCGCGTCTACAAAAAAGCGGTCCTTGATCTTACCCCGATAGCCCAACTCAAAGGTGCGAACCCGCTCTGGGCGGATGCGCGGAACGTTGAAGTAGTCGAGAGTATCTCGGTTGAGACTGTTGGTAAAGTCTTCGAAGGATTCCAGGGTAATCAAGCTATCTATCCCTGTGATATTCCCCAGGAGAATGGCTCTGCCTACGTTGTAAAACAGGTATTGATCGGCCAGGGTCGGGTTTCGGATGGCCCAGGAAGCAGAGCCTCGCAAGAGGTGATCTTCGTTGATGTTCCAAATCAGAGACAGGGCCGGAGAAAACAAGAAGCGGAAGTTCTGGTTTTTGTCCAGACGGACGGTAGCGCTGGCTTTGACTTTGTCAAAGGTGCGATCAATTCCGCCATAAGCCCCGAATTCAAAGTTGGTGATGCGCACGTCTCCAGTATCCAGGAAGATGGTGCCATCCGAGACGGGCGTGTACAGGCGGGCGTTGGCACCAGTGGTGATGTTGGCCCAGCTAGGGGAGAATTTGTATTCCCCGTGAACGTGATACAAGGCGGAGCGGTCCACCAATCTGGTTCCTCCTTGGCCGATGGGACGGGAAGTGATGTCGTCGAACAAGGCCTGAAATTCCGGAGTGCCAGGTTCGAGGTATCGGTTGTCAGCCACCCCACGCGCCAGACTATGCCATCCGGTGAGCCTGTCATTGTTTCTGGCCAGGACACTGTCAGCCTGTGCAAAGTTGTAACTGAAATCCGGGAAGGTCGGCAGACCGGGAAATCCTTCGAGGGCCTTCACACTATCTGGAATGCTAAATCCACCCCGCTGAGGGCTGTTTTGGTAGGCATTGCGATAATCACGCGCCCATTCCAGATCATTCTTCTGACTTTCCTGCAATTCAAAGGCGGTGAAAACCGCATCATAGGAATTCCCCGCATCTTCATGGGTCATGTAGGCCCGCAGGAAGAATTTGTCTTTTTGACGCACTTCTATTCGGTGCTGGAAAAAGAGAATGTCTTTTAAGCTGTAGCGGTTGTCTCCCTGGTACACTGTGGTCCCGGCACTGAAAGCAGAGGCTCCAATCAATTCGACTTTATCCGTCAGCATATAATGGAGCGCCAAGGAAGATTTGAAGTTTCGGGTATCATAATCCAACACATCCCGCTCCCAATACCCCGTCCGGTGGTAATAGTTGAGGCCAGGGGTGGTGATCTGTTCACTGAAAGAGGTGGCATTGTTTTGCCCGGGTCGGGTCCGCTCATCTCCGTAGCGATTCACGGCATCGTATCTGCCAGGATCATCTACGCCTACATAAGGATAGTTGGAAAATCTAGCCGTGTCTCGATAAGATTCATCCGCATTCCCCGCTTCCCAGTCGTCTGCCCGGAGGTAATAGAGATTGAGCTTGAAAGCGAATTTGTCTTTGCCAGCTTTGTTTTTGAAGGCTTTGGCGACTCGCACGGCTCCTTCGACCATGTTTCGCTCGGCCAATTTTACCTGAGCCGAAACGCCTTTGTGGACAAAGGGACTTTTTGTATTCATGCTGATCACGCCATTGAACGCATTGGGCCCGTAATAGGCGGAACTTGCTCCAATGATGAGATCCACTTGTTCTATATCGAGTTCGGAAGCTCCCAGGAAGTTACCTAAGGAGAAGTTCAGGCCCGGAGATTGATTGTCCACCCCGTCAATGATTTGAAGAGAACGAACCGGAGAAGAACTATTGAAGCCTCGGGTGTTGATCACTTTGAAGCCCAAACTCGCGGACATCAAATCGACCTCTTTGAGGTTGCCGAGCCCTTCGTAGAAGTTGGCGGCTGGCGTTTCCTTGATCGCAT
>JBCCCJ010001070.1:0-2932 GCA_039033615.1 Bacteroidota bacterium | reverse complement strand
GGTGGATCAGGTGGATAGCACCCGCCTGAGGCAAGATCTGGAATTCATCGCTCAGGAACGTACGGTGGTAACTGCTCTGCCCCATTTACAGGCCGTCAAAGACACCATCGAAACCCTGTTTTCCGAGTTTGGTCTCCAAGCCAGTCGACAAGCCAAGCCTTTGGCAGGCACCTACACCATGGAAAACATCATAGGTAGGAAATCAGGCCTTTTCAGCCCAGAAAAGACCTACCTGCTTGGGGCTCATTTTGACGGAGTGGCAGGTACGGATGCAGCGGATGACAATGGTTCAGGTACAGTCGGCTATCTGGAAGTTGCTCGGATTCTCTCTCAATATGAGTTTGCCAACAGTCTCCAGTTCATGGGATTTGACCAGGAAGAAGTGGGCTTGCTCGGCAGCATCGAATATGTCCTGAATGGCATTCAACCGTGGGAATCCATTGAGGGGATGATCAACTTCGAGATGATCGGCTACTATGATCCCGCCCCCAATACCCAGCAACTCCCCCCAGGCTTTGATCTGCTCTTTCCTCAATTGTACAATGAGGTGGCTGCTGATGGCTTCCGCGGCAACTTTTTGATCAACGTTGCCAACGTTGCCTCTAATCCTTTGCGACTCACATTTGACAGTTGCGCACAAGCCTACGTGCCAGAATTGCTGGTTCGCTCGCTCGCAGCCCCAGGAAATTCTGAATTAGCCCCAGATCTCCGCCGCAGTGATCACGCGCCCTTTTGGGACAATGGCAATCAGGCCCTCATGATTACGGATGGTGCGGAATATCGGAATCCCTTTTACCATTCTCCAGCAGATTCCATTGGGACCCTCAACTTCACCTTCATGCATCAGATTGTCAAAGCAGCGGTGGCGACTTTGGCAACCATGGCCAAACCGCTACACGCTGATGTCTCCATCACGGAGATCGAAGGTGGGGTGATCGATGCCATGCCTCCCATAATGGGAAATTGTGGCCTCAGCTATCAACAATCAGGTTCTGATTTGAGGTTATCTTTGGCTCACCCCAATTGCCGGAATAGGGACTGGAAACTCGAATTGTACAATCTCCAGGGACAATTGATCCATCAACAGATTTGGCCTCAGGCGGTCTCCACCCTCGATCTAGCGTCGCAAGCGTTGAGTCCAGGCGTTTATCTCTGGCAACTCAGCGGAGAAGGAGAATCCTTTGGGAAAAAGATCCTCCTTCATTGATGATGGGTTTCCTGGCTGGAAAGATTACTGAATTTCCTGCTCTACCAAGATGGTGCCATCAGCATCGGTCAAGCGGAGGAAAAAGCGGGCCTCTGGGCCTTGGTCGTGCTGAAAGCGATAGCGAAATTGTTTCTGGCCAGGGCTCATGCGATGCACGTCGTACATGATCCGTTTCAGGCGACCTTGCTCGTCGTAGATGGCGAGCCTCGCCTGCCGAATTTCTGCCTTCAAGCGGAATTTGGCCGTACCGCTGATGGTGCGAAAGCGAAAGATTTTGGGTTCTGGCCCGTCAAAGGAGATGGGTTCTGAAGCCAAGAGGGCCTCTCCCGCCCGAATTTGAAGGAAGTACGGTTGATCTGCTGGCAAATCTTTTCCAGCGATGTACCGGCTGCGGTGCATACCATCAGGAATGAATCGATCCTCATCGAGGAAAAAATACAATTGGCCTGCTTCATCATACACCCCCACATTCGCCCGGACGTCCTCCTCCACCTCATAGATCAGCACCGCCTCGCTGTGCATCCGCTGGAGCGGCAAGACGGAATCACCAGCCGCTACCGATTTTTCCAGAATCAATTGATCCCCATCAAACAGGCGCAGGCTCAACTCAGCGGAATCTCCCAAAGTATGGCTGGCCCCGACTTTCCATTGCATATAGCCTTTTTCTACCTTTCGTCTCTCAAAATATTCCCGAACCAGGTTTCCTTCAGCGTCATACAAGCCCAAACGAGCCGCTTGCAAGTGGTTCGGAATCAAGCCCTCGACACTCGCCCGGATCGAGGTGATCTGATGCCTTCGGGGAACCAGAATGAACTCTGCCATGGGCGTACCCGTCGCTTCACTTACGGAGAGGGCCAAATCCCGGACCATGCTGGTGTCTTCGCCATACATATTCCGGATGGGATCCATATTCGCCACCGCCCAGACCGCTGATTGGGCGGTGCTGTTTTGGTATTGATTCTTGGCAATTTTTTCTGCCAGGGAAACCAGATTTGTCTCCCCCATTTCTCCTGCCAAAAACCGATCACCCGCCTTCGGCCCCATATTGCCAGATTGGGTACACATGGTGTAGAGCATGGTCCGTTTCACCTGCTTTTTCCCAACTGCGACAATCGCCGGAGCCGTGACCATCAAATCCTGCACGCTGCTATCCTCACTGGGAAAAATGTACCCAGGAGGCACTTCCATGACCAGCACCCGATTCGTCAGGTTTTTGATGGCTAGTTGTAGGCATTTGCCCTGATATCCCCCACTGCCGCGAGCTGAGATGCTGACCAATTCCTGGGCAATGGCCTCCGGCAGGCTCAGGTGGGATTGCCCCTGACCATACAAAGGCAAAAGAAGCAAGAAGCACAGCGTCCAGATGGGGAGGATTTGGCGGATCATAAGATGGAATAGAAGTGAGATAGCTGATTTCTCAGCTGCATAAAAAGGATCAATGATTGGATCTGATTTGCTTGCTTAATACCAATCGGCAGAATAGTTACAGAAATCGGTTCTTCTACCCTTTTAGTGGAAAAGAGGAGCCGGATTACGCCTCCCCCCCATACCACTGGACATTTCTTGAATCCCTCCTGATTTTCTGTTGGGTTGAGGCCATCGAAGCACATGGCGGACGTGCCATCGCCGTCCAGGGGGACTTGAACAAGAAGTCCGACGCAGATGCCCTTGTGCAGGCTGCGGTGGATGCGTTTGGCGGCGTGGATATCCTCGTAAATAACGCAG
>JBCCCJ010001069.1:0-2934 GCA_039033615.1 Bacteroidota bacterium | reverse complement strand
GTGACCGCATGTCCGGTCAGGATCACCCGGTCGCCACGGACTTCGGTCCAGACTTCTCCACCACGGGGAGAGAGCTGGCGAGCAAACATAGAAGATTGATTCAGTTGTTTGGCCCAAAAGGGAGCGAGCAAACAATGGGCCGAACCCGTCACGGGATCTTCGGGTACGCCCGATTGCGGCGCAAAAAAGCGAGAAACGAAGTCTGCAGAATCGCCTTTGGCCGTCACAATCAGTCCTCGGGATGGCAACTGAGCGATGACGTGCAAATCCGGCTGGAGGTGGATTATGTCGGCTTTGGTAGGCAAAACCGCAAGGTGATCCATGCCGATATGGGCCGAGATGGGCGTTTGGCCGATGGCTTGTTCGAGTAGGGCATCGGATTCAATGGGCTCACAGGGCAAAGCGGGAAAATTCATTTCGTACTGTTCCCCCTTTCGTCTGACGATCAATTCTCCGCTGCGGGTGTGAAAGTGAATACTTTCGCCTTCGTAACCCAAATGCTGCCAAAACGCATGGGAAGAGGCCAAAGTCGCATGACCGCACAGATCTACCTCCACGGTAGGGGTGAACCAGCGAAGCTCAAAATCCTTTCCTGATCTGGGGACGACGAAGGCGGTTTCCGCCAGGTTGTTTTCGCGGGCGATGGCCTGCATGAGGTCAGCTTCCAGCCAGGTTTCCAGGGGACAGACCGCCGCCGGATTTCCTTTGAGAGGGGTTTGGGTAAAGGCGTCAACTTGATACAAAGAGAGTTGCATACCAGAGGGATTATTTGACTAGTAAATTAGCATTTTTTCTCCCAAGCTGTAAGAAATTCCCCCTGTGTGCGTCTGATAGAGAAAAGCAAACCATATGACTCATCAGACTTCCCTTCCGAAACCCCCACGCAAAGAGGCTAGCCCGCCTCAGTTCATCTGGATCGGTTCCATCAGTTTGCAAATCGGAGCCATGCTCCAACTCTTGGTATGGCAGGTGGGAGGCCTTTCCTTTACCCAAAGTCTGATCAGCTTTCTGGGCGTATATGTCTCTTCTGCCACCTTTTTGCTGGTGGGGGTGATCCAAAACCGCATCAAAAGCAAACAGGAAACCCCATCAAAGCTCGATGTGTCTTTGATGGAGTTCGATAGTGAGTGGGAGGAGCAGGTGGCTATCCAGGGGGATATCACCCGGACCTATCAGAAATAAGCGATGAGGTTGATCACTTCTTCCGGTCGTTGGATGTAAAGGGTAAGCCCGACTCCCAGGAGGCCCAAGAGGACTGCCATGGCAACCCAGCCAACGCCTCGGCGAAATTTCTTCCGCCAACTACTGCGCCGATGCTTGTTGAGGGGAACGACCAAGGGTTTGATGCGGCCCCCTTCTTTCAAGCGTTCTGCATTGTCCGCGAGATAATACATCCCCCAAGGCAGGCGCAGGCCATTGAATAGCAGCTCTTTGCCTTCCCAGGTCAAGCTGTCTGAATCCACGTCATAGCCCACCTCGATGGGTTGCATGTCGGGATGCATCCGGGAAGTTTCGGCAAAGGCTTCCTGCAAGCTAGCTCCTTGAACGAGGGTCTCGTAAAAGGTCTTGGCAATGGCCGCAGCATGGGGATCTTTCTCCCGGGTTTGGGTCACAAAGACTGCCGGGATGTCTCGCTGGAGCAGCACTTCCAGCAGGCGAGGGGTGGCGCATCCACTCAGAAAAACGGCTTGTAGATTGGGCAACTGAGCCACCAGCTCAGAAATTTGCTCAATGGAGACCGGGGTCTCAAATTCTTCAGATTCCATGCGGAGAAAGTTGTTCTCAGCATGGCCCACAAAGTGCAGCATGGTTACGCGATTGCGAAACTGCCGATTGCGGAGCATTTCAAGGAAAAAGTCGTTAGCACGGTTTCCTTTCTCAACGGGTTGGTAAACACTGGATTCACTACCAGAATTCAGAATGTTGGCAATGGCTTTGCGTTCATGTACAAGATAGCGCAGCCGTTTGCCTCTCCGGTAGCTGTTGATACAGGCAAGGAACACAATAGGAGTCCTCGAATTGGCTAACATAAGGCGATTAGGATTACAAGGGACAAAGAACGATTGGGATGAAAGTAGGGTTTACGGCAGAAATTGTCAACGAGTTTGGGGGAGTGGTCAGGATTGCTGCGGGAACGGCAACAATTCGCGCTTATGGATACTCCCGTAATAACTGCTGAAATTGAGGGTCGTATTCGTAGGCTTGCAAGGCTGGTAGGGAAGTGAGATAGGTCTGGGGGTTGAGACCTAATTGCAATGCCTGCTCAAAGTGTCGTAAAAGGGACGGCTTATCTTCCATTTGTGCATAAATGGCCGCCAATAATCCGTGGGTAGTGGCCTGTTTGGGCTCCAGGGCCAACAATTGCTGTCCGTCTTCGAGGGCGTCTTCCAGGCGATTGAGCCGCAAATAGACCATGGCCCGACTGTGAAAAGGCTCCGCTTGTTGGTCATCCAGCCGCAGGGATTCACTCAAATCCAGCAAGGCATCTTCATAATTGGAAAGGCGGGCCTGAGCGGTGCCACGCCCGTACCAATACTGAGCAGAATCTGGCGCAATTCGGAGAAGCAGGTCATATTCCCGGCGGGCCTGATCAAATGCTTGCAGAGCTTCATGACAACGGGCTTTCTGCCAGGCGATGCGCTGATAGGTCGTGTCCTCCCGTTCTGGGACTTCTTGTAGCCAACGCAGCGCCAACTCATACTCTTCCATCTCATACATTTGCCGGGCTCTTACCCAAAAAACCACTTCTTCCACCGCCGAGACAATGAAATCATTGGCTTCATCGAATAAATGTTCCGGCATCGTCAGGGCCATCTTACCGAAGGTGACGTCCGTTTTTTTGGGGTCGTAGAGATATTGGAGTTCCAGTTGTAATTGTTGGGCCTTTGCAAAGCGATAGGTCCCCCACAAAGCCATCTCTGGTTGACACGTGCG
>JBCCCJ010001068.1:0-2938 GCA_039033615.1 Bacteroidota bacterium | reverse complement strand
GGTTGTACCGCCAGACGATTGGTGGTGCTTTTATAGAGTTGATTGACCACCGGAAGGGCATCAAACATGCGGGCAATCACCCGAGCGGTATTGAAATCGTCGTTCATGAATCCCTTGGCTTCCGCCATGAAACTGGACAAGTTTTGCTCAAATTCTGGATCCACGGAGATCGTTTTGCCAGTCACCTCAATGCCATTCAAGCGTTTGATGCCATCGCCCAACCGCTTGAGCGCTTTCTCGGCTGCTTGCAAGGCCTGGTTGGAGAAATCCAGGGTGCTGCGATAATGGGCCTGCAACATGAAAAAGCGAATGGTCATGGCAGAATACGCCTGAGCCAATAGGTTCACTTCCTGGCCGGAAGTCTGCTTCCCTGCTTCGTCGGTTTCCAAGGTTTCCCGAACGGAAAGACCTTCGGCAGCACTTTCCCCTTCTTTCAACGCCTTCCAATGCTCTCCACTGAAGAAGCCTTCCAGGTTGATGGCATTTCCCAGGGATTTGCCCATTTTCTGGCCTTCGTAGGTGATCATATTGTTGTGCAACCAGTATTTTGCCTCGTCTTGTTGATCGGCAGGTAAGTTGCAGTTACAAGCATTTGATTGGGCGATTTCTGCTTCGTGGTGGGGAAATAGCAGATCCATCCCTCCGCCATGAATGTCATATTTCGTTCCCAGATACTTGGTGCTCATGACCGTACATTCGATGTGCCAACCGGGAAAGCCTTCGCCCCAAGGGGAATTCCAGCGCATGATGTGATTGGCCTCGGCTCGCTTCCACAACGCAAAATCAAAAGGGTTTTTCTTCTCTTTTTGGCCTGCCAAATCATCTCGGGATTGACTTCTGATGTTTTCCAGGTCGCGACCGGACAATTTGCCGTAGGGGAAGTCCTCGTCGTAGCGCGCGACATCGAAGTAAACCGAGCCATTGGAGACGTAGGCATACCCATGAGCGATGATTTTCTGGACCGCTTCGATCTGCTCGGGAATGTGCCCGGTAGCGCGCGGTTCGATGCTGGGGCGTAGATTCCCCAGTTCAGTCATGTCCTTGACGTAGCGATTGAAGTACATTTGCGCGACTTCCATCGGCTCTAATTGCCGCAAGCGAGCAATTTTTTCCACCTTGCTTTCGCCATGATCAGCGTCATTTTCTAGGTGCCCTACATCGGTGATGTTGCGGACATAGCGGACTTTGTACCCACTGGCCTGCAGATAGCGGTACACCAGATCAAAAGTGATGGCAGAACGGGCGTGGCCCAGGTGCGGAGGGCCATATACAGTCGGACCACAGACATACATACCCACAAAAGGGGCATTCAGTGGTTCGAAAACTTCTTTCTGTCGGGAGAGGGAATTAAAGACGTGTAAGGATTCCATGTGCGGTGAGTCTTGGCGCGGGCAAAGATAGAAATTTTTAAGGTGCGAGAAGGGGAGAAGGAAGACCGAGTTCAAATTTGCTGTTGGCAAGGATCACTCCTACTATCGAACCGATGAATGACGAATGTTGAAGGATAATCGGACTGCCGATGGAAAGGAGGACTGCTGCACGTTTCTGCTTGAGCCCTGTTTCCTTTGCTGAAGGAACCCACTCGCTTTTTGGTGAAAATAGGAGTCGGCTTGGCAAAGGCAAAGACTCCGGTAGGAGTCACAGGCTTGTAGGAAACGGTAGTTGCTCCTTTTTCGTTTGGCTTCGTATCCTAGGATACCGCATAACCGAAACCGAAAACTGAGAGAAATAGATCAGGCCATTTTCCCATCAAGAGAAATGTGGCGATGAATGAAAAACTGATTGCGGAAAGCAACAGCGCGACCTAACAAGCGGAAAGTGAGAGTGGGAATCAACAACAGCAACAACAACCTTCGGCGTGGGAAAAGGGCCGGAATAGGGGAGAAGAAAAAGTGGTGGTTGAAATAATTGCCATGATTTTTGATGTCAATTGCCTTACTTACGGGGAGAGAGTAAGAAGGGTTATATCATAGGATGGCCCAAAGATACGCATGAAAAATGGAATCGTATGGAGCTATTTTCATTTCTGAAATCCAAGGGTCTCTTTTCTGAGGAAGCATGCCAGAAGATTGATGAGGCTTTCGAGCGGGAAATGATTCCGAAAGGAGCAGTTATCCAAAAAGTAAATACCTACTCAAAGCGATTTCTCTTCCTTGAATCAGGCTTGCTCAGAACCTTCCATGTCAAAGACGGAAAGGACATTACGCACTTCTTTTTTGAAGAGAATTACTTTGTCGCCCCTATCTACAGCATTTTTTACAATCAATCTGAGCGCTATGAATGGGAAGCCATAGAAGCCTGCCAAGTCAAGATCATTCGTTATGATGATTTTCTGGAGCTAGAAGAGCGATTCCCAAAATTGACCCGGCTAATCCTGGAATTTTCGATACAGATGCTGGATCTGTTTTCTCAAAAGCTGGACTTGCTTCAATTCCAAACCGCTTACGACAAATACCATCTGTTCCTGGACATGTATCCCAACCTGCAAAATCGGGTGTCTCTCGGAGACACGGCTTCTTTCCTCGGGATTACCCAACAGACCCTGAGTGTCGTCAGGGCAAAGAAAAAATAAGTCCCCCCTTATTTTTGGGTCTCTGACAAACATAGCGGGGGGTAGGTCAGATGGCACAACTGTACCGGGGATGTTGGCATACATGGCAGTCGCTACGCGCCTGCCACCAATCCTTCTATCTTTTATTTGCTACCGAAATGCGCATCCCTCCGGGCTGCGCTGCCTACTGACAAGGAATTGTGGGAAGCGCCTGTGCTCAGCTTACCGAAGTATACCGAACCAACTCTCAAACACACGAAGGGCAGAGCGATTCGCAGCTTGGTAGAACCTAGGGTGCTGAAGTTGACTGCCTTGCCGCCTGCCTTATTAATCCCGTTTGTAGCGTGTTTGGCGAGGTCGCCGAGGTGCATGTTGCAGGGAGTCAGG